>NZ_JBGJZO010000038.1:0-31940 GCF_042610485.1 Paenibacillus oryziterrae
TATCCGGTATTAGCTACCGTTTCCGGTAGTTATCCCAGTCTGAAGGGCAGGTTGCCTACGTGTTACTCACCCGTCCGCCGCTAACTTACTTTGGAAGCAAGCTTCCAAAGTAAGTCCGCTCGACTTGCATGTATTAGGCATGCCGCCAGCGTTCGTCCTGAGCCAGGATCAAACTCTCCAAATAGGTTTTTTCGAGCGATCACTCCCCTGAATTACTCCAAGAAAATAACCATCCGAAAAGTTATTGAAAAGAGCGATAGCTCATTTTGAAACATCTGACGAGAATAGTTATATTCTCTATTTTTGGATTTTACTNCTCCAAGAAAATAACCATCCGAAAAGTTATTGAAAAGAGCGATAGCTCATTTTGAAACATCTGACGAGAATAGTTATATTCTCTATTTTTGGATTTTACTTTCGTAAAATCCCACTCACTCGTTGTTCAGTTTTCAAAGATCAAATTCTCTTTGTCGTTGATGTTTTGTCGCATCAGCAACTTTTATAATATATCACATCCAGCCGTTCAATGCAAGCTCTTTATTAAGTTTCTTTCGAGCGAAGCATCCGTATTTCTTGGCCGGACTAATAATATACCTCGTTTTAATCATTTATTCAACATGTAAAATTTCCCACAAAGCTGACCCATACAAATTGGGCTTGATAAAATAGCCGCAAAGAAGGTACGGCTTTTCTTTTCGCAGCAGAGCAGTGTAAAAACTGAATAAATCATATAACGGGTTGGTTCCGGTATTATTTGTCGGTGTTGTCTTGAAGGTTACTCCAGGTCTGTGAAGATCCGTACCGGATGGGTAGTCCGAGGCAACCGCGATCAACTCATGGCCCTCAGCCTTCATGGACTTGAGGAGATCTTCCAGAAAGTTAACGTAGTATTCGGAATGGGGGACAAGAAACATTATTTTAGCCATCTTAGACGCTCTCCCCCTTCAGCCTCATTACCGAAACGAACAAAGTTTCAAATAACGGGATGGCAAGAATGAAGATTGCTATAAACAGCCTATGACCAAAGTGTTCAGCCGAACTTCACCTTAGCGTGAGACAGAACAGCAAATAACCCAAAGTCTAACTGGCACCATCCCAAGAAAAATCCGTGCAGGATTGAAATTGAACAGCAGGAAACCCAGACATGCGCCTGATTTGGCACATAACAGAGAACAATTGAAGATTTCACCCTTGAGCAAAAAAAGAACACCCAGAAACAAAGCTGCTATCGAGGCAACTCCAGTAGCCAAGCCATCCATAATATCAATTCGATTAAACGCGTTGATTCCGCCGATGATCCAGAGTATGGTCAATACAAGGTTATGCCTCCCAGGTAGGGAGTTGGCTTATTATGTCTCATCAAAACCCCATTTGGATGATCAACAATACCAAGCTTATTAGCCAGTATCATGGCGCAGGGAGTCAATAGAAGCGTGAACAGGAATGTAACCATAAAAAAGACTACATTATCACTCCTAAATCGTCTGTTCTCCATAAATAAAATATGGTACGTAAATCCATTTCGCCACACACACCACAAGGGGGTATAAACAATGAAACCTAGCATCCTTAGCAAAAAGTCGTTATTTTTAATTTTTTTGATACTACTTATCGGAATATACTTTATATTCTTTGGGCTTCCATGGAAGTCCATGGCATTAAAAAAGCAGTTTGAAATCTATTTAGAAGATAAATATCAGATTGATTTCAAGATGGACAAAATGGAGTTTGATTTTATCCACTTAACCTACAATTCTTATGCATACCCAGTGAGTGACCCCACCCTATATTTTTATGTAGGTCAAGATATAGAAACCAAGAAAATTCATGATCTCTACACCTACGAAATTGAAAGACGTAATACCAGGAAAAATTAACTTCGTTCATATTAAAAAAGCAAGAAATCATCACCTTCGTGTGATTCCTTGCTTGTTCTAATTAAAGTATCTATATAGTAGTTACATAAACCTTGCAGTAACAGACCGTGTACATTTCAATAATTCCGCCGGCGCTCCTTCAAACAGTATTTCTCCGCCCCGCGTTCCTCCGTCAGGGCCTAAATCGATAATCCAGTCGGCATTTTTGATTACGTCCAGATTATGTTCAATAACGATTACCGTATTTCCCTTGTTTACCAGCTTGTCCATAATCGCAAGTATGCTTTTGATATCTGACATATGGAGCCCCGTCGTCGGTTCGTCCAAAATATAGATGTTACCTTTTTTATTAAACTCCTTCGCAAGCTTTAAACGCTGGCATTCTCCGCCGGAAAGCGTATTTAGCGGCTGCCCCAGCGTCATATAATGCAACCCTACATCAACAATGCTTCTCAGCTTGCTCTGAATTTCTTTGGAGTCAAAAAAGTTCACGGCTTCCGCAATCGTCATCTCCATAATATCGACAATGCTTTTATCCTTGTATGTGTACTGTAAAACTTCCTCTTTGAACCGTTTCCCGCCGCATTCTTCACACGGAACATCTATCGTATCCATAAAAGACAGATTAATTTCGATGCTCCCGGTTCCTTTGCACGCCGCGCAGCCCCCCTCGGAATTGTAGCTGAACAACCCGGCACTGACATTATTCTCTGCAGCAAAGCATTGGCGGATGTAATCCATCACTCCTGTAAATGTGGCAGGATTCGAGCGGCTATTTGCGCTTACCGCGCTCTGGTCTATCCGGATGGCGTCGCTGAATTCTTTGGCAAACACTTCATTGACCAATGTACTTTTCCCCGAACCCGCAACCCCCGTTACAACCGTGAGCAATGCTTTAGGTATACGTAGGCTGACATCCTTCAAGTTATGGAGACTGCTTCTTGAGCTTTCCAGAAACTCCTTGGGTTCCCGGACACTGTTTTTGATGGGGACGCTTCGGCCAATGTGTTGTCCGGTTAATGTACCAGAGTCTAACAGACCTTCATAAGCTCCCGAATACACGATTTGTCCTCCGTTAGCCCCTGCATGGGGACCGACGTCAACGATATGATCTGCGATCTTAATCACATCTGGATCATGCTCAACGACAATCACCGTGTTCCCCTTGTCACGAAGCTTAATCAACAGCTCATTTAGTCTATGGACATCCCTTGGATGCAGGCCAATGCTCGGCTCGTCAAAAATATACATTACATCCGTTAGGCTGCTGGTAAGGTTCTTGACCATCTTCACCCGCTGCGATTCTCCCCCGGAAAGAGTAGCCGTTTCACGTGTGAGATTCACATAATCAAGTCCGATGTCCACAAGATTTTGCAGCCGTTCGACCACACTTTTTACGATCGGAGCAGCACTTTTCTCCTCATAGCCTTGAAGAACCTTAATCAACTCGTCAATCTGCATGTCCGTAAGATCGTATATGGAATAACCCATGATTTTGGACGAAAGAGCCACCTCGTTATATCGTTTCCCTCCGCAGACAGGGCAAGTGCAGGTAGTTGTAAATTTTTCATTTTTCTTCTGATTGGCTTCCGACTTTTCTCTCTCCGTCTTGATATTCTGCCTTATAAACCGTTCAACCAGACCTTCATAGGTGGAATTCATTTCTCCATCAAGAAAGTTTAGCGTAACCTTCTCCGGTTTGGCATAAACAAGTTTGGAATACTCTTCTTCAGAATAATCTTTGATTTTCTTGTCATTATCAAAATAACCTTGGTTGGCATACATCTTCCACAGCCATGTACCGACTTTAAAGCCTGGAAGAAGAATGGCTCCTTCATTTAAGGATTTCTCTTTGTCGATCGCTGCGTCAATGTTCAGTGTAACGATCCGGCCGATCCCCTCACATTCCATACACATGCCGCTCGGATCGTTAAAGGAGAAATGATTCGCATGACCGATATAGGGCTTCCCAAAACGGGAAAACAGCAGACGGATGAGCGAGTTAATGTCTGTTATCGTTCCGAGCGTCGAGCGGGAATTGCCGCCAAGTCTTTTTTGATCGACAACGATAGCCGTTGATAAATTGTGGATCGAATCTACATCGGGCTGGCTGTATTTCGGCAAGAACTGCCGGACAAAGTTGCTGAATGTCTCGTTTAGCTGCCTCCCCGCCTCTTGCGCCATCGTCTCAAATACGATAGAGGACTTACCCGATCCGGAAACCCCTGTGAAAATAGTTATCTTTCTTTTCGGGATCTTCAAACTAACGTTCTTGAGGTTGTTTTCCCTGGCACCAACGATTTCTATATCATCATGCTCCATTGTGCACCGCCCCTTCATCCGGTTATTGGGTTAATCAAAATAAAACAGGTCTTCAAATTTCTTATCTAAGGCAATACATAAAATCAAAGCTAATTTTGCCGTCGGATTGAACTGCCCCGTTTCAATAGAACTGATTGTATTTCTTGAGACACCGACCATTTCTGCCAATTGTGCTTGCGATAAGCTTTGTTCTGCTCTTGCTTCGCGCAGTTTATTTTTGAGAACCAATTGTTCACTCATCCTAATTAATCACCTTAGTCAGATATATTAATAAAAAAGAAACACTTATCATACACCCTGCAACGACTTTAATGAAATCCATTTTCTTTCTCGTTAATTTATATAACCCAAGACCTTCAAACCCCAGATATCCGAACATCATGGCGATTAATGCAGAATTGGTCTCTTGACGGTTATTATACAGATTGAATACAGCCAAAATGCAAAACAGAATCACCATCCCGATGACTCCGCTTCTTCTGCCTCTATCCAGAATAAATTCCTTGCCTTCGTCCCGCTTTTCTTCTCTGCTTTTTTCTAATATCTCTTCCCTTTTCATAAAAAAGTCTCCTCTCTGATAAAAAGAAGATTGCCAATAAAACTTGTCACCAATAGTATATCGCGCCAAGTTTTCTTGTCAACACAAAAACACCCACTCCAATCTAAAGATTTGTAGTGGATGTTTCCTGCAGCCCCGTTCATCGTCTGAAAGGATTGTACCTTTTTATGGTTGGAAATTCCGGTCCGTTCTCTTTCATTGAGTCCTTGAATAGTATCAACCTTAACCCAGCAGCTTAAACCCGCTTCCGCCAGTGAAGGATACCCCTTGTTCTATGGCATCAAGGACATAGCGTCTTAAGGACGTATTTCTGGGTGCCTCCGACAGATTCTCCGGTCTGCCACCGAACACCCGCTCCATCAATTGGCCGTCATCGGAACCATCCGGAGTCAAATGAAATGCTCTTTGAAACTTAACGATATTGGAGTCTTCTGGCAGGACCGTTCCAAGCTGGGGGCTCAGCAGCCACGATGTGCAGACAAAGGCCTTAAAACTCTGTCCGTTCCCATTCGCTGCAAAAAAGGTCTCCGCCAATCCGAAGGAATGCTCACAATCAGCTTCATTCAGGGAACCCCCCTCCTGAATATGGATATCCAGGACCGGATCACCTTCCTCGAGAACAAGCTCCCAGTCCGAATTCTCTAACCGTATCGTTTCAGGGTCCGCTGTTCCCCCCTCAAGAATACGGTGCCCAGTCACATATGATTCCGTCTCGTGAAATACAGACTCCCGTCCATCCTGGCTGAAAGATCCCCCCGTCCCTGACAGAATAGCGAGCTCATCGCTCTCCCTCTGACGGTACACCTTATTTCTCCCCGTATAGGTAGTGGGCATAAATTGGAGGCGTCCCAGCTTGTACAGCCTTCCGCTCAAATGATGGATGAGCCATCCGACCTCACTTAATCCCCATTCCCCATACCTGTTCCGATGTTTCTCCATCCACACCCGATAATCGGATAACGTATCCACTAGAATAGTTTGAGAGAACCCTTGGGTCTGATAATACTGACTTAGCTGTGGTACCCAGGATCCCAATACAACGGCAGCGAACATCCCTTCCTCCGGCATCATTTGATTCAGGCAGCTGACGACGTCCTCCCCGCCTTGGCCTCCAGGCTGCAGCATTTCGTGAAGCGAGATTGCCAAGGTCCGGAGATCGTTCGAGGCGCTGATCCGCTCCGTTTCATCCCGGTAAGCTTGAAGTGCAGCCTCCGGAAGCCCTAACAGATGGTTGATGTCGTCCACAAATGTTCTTTTCAAAAATGTATGCGGCATGTTTACCCCTTCTTTTTGTTAAGCTGGAGGCATGAACCTCAACACTATAGTTCTCGCAGAACCCGCAGTTTACCTCCTGATCGCCATGGGCCCCAAGGGTAAAACCGCTTCATCAACGAAACAGGCCTAATGACCGCCGTCCCCTGAGATTTGTCTTGCCAAATCCAATGCCTGTTGCATATCCTCATGCTGGCTTGACCAATGCCAGGCTCCATAACGCCCAATGGAGTAAATCCCGTGTTTGTTCAGATGACCGCAAAGGGCAGAGGTGACCAATGGATTCGGCATACAATAATTATGTTCGAGGTAAACGGGATTCAAAGTAATAATATCTTCTTTGTCCCCGATAAATCCAAGTTCGGTGAGCTCCTCCAATATTACGGGTATCAGGGCATAAGCTTCCTCCCTGCTTGAAAAGAATAGCGGTGAACACTCTACATACATTGCGCTATACCCGGCAGGAGCGAGTGCTGGCTGAACATTGCTGTAATAACCCATGCGGTAAAAGTGATAATCCATGTCCGCATTGTATATCCAATCTATGTCCTGGTACCTCTCTGTTTTTTTGATTCCTACATTGAGAATAAACCCTTTGCAGGACTTTAATTGCCCCGAGAGCTCCAGCAACGCCGGATCCAAATCGGAAATACTCTTTGCCAAAAGGGGCAGCGGTATAGTGGAAATGATCTTACTCCATTTCAGGGTTTGGTGACCGGCCAACAGTGTATTATCCTGAAGACTGATGGATTGGACAGCGGTGTTAAACCTGATGTCGAGACCTTTGGAGAGATGCAGCGGTATAGCCCTTGCTCCACCGTTGCCGTCGGGATACAAAAATTCATTATTGTATCCCTTGCAATTATTCACCGGAACATTGCGGACAGCTTCATATTGACCCAGAGCGATATCCGATAAATCGGATACACCAAACATTTTGAGATTATAGTCCCGAAAAAAAGAGTTGTAGAGGGTCTCCCCGTACGAATTCAGCAGCAGTTCTCTGTACGTCCGGGAAGTATTCCCCCTCCCTTCAATAGCTGCAAGCTCCCGCTTGACCGCTTCCACAAAGGGTTTATCCGGAATGTTCACATAACTGGTCTGGATAGGGAAGTCGTAAAGACTGCTGTTCATCAAGACATGCGCTTTCCGCTGGTGTTTGATTAACGCTAATCCGTCCAGAAGCCCGAGAACCCCGGGAGCATTCTGCTGATGGAACCAATGGCCTCCGGTATCAAAGATAAAGGTTCCTGCATCCGTTTCCACCGTTTGCGAACAAGCCTTGCCACCGGGAGCGTCACTCGCTTCAAAAACCTTGGCTTCACCAAATGCCTTGGCAAAGAATAGTCCTGTCACACCTGCCCCGATTACACAGATCATCGGTGACCGGCCTTGGTCTGCTCGTACATTGGACGAGAAACAGGAGGAAGCCCCATCGCTTCCTTAATGACAGCATTCACCTGATTCACATCAAATCTATCCACAGCTATTTTCCGGCTCATAAGGCCCATCCTGTTACCCAGCAACCGATCATAAATAAACGGCTCCATCGCTTCTGCCAGCGCTGCTGAATTTCCCGGGATCACCAGTAGCCCGTTCACTCCATGTTCCACCGTCTCCCTGCAGCCAGGCCAATCCGTAGTTATAATAGGCAGCCCTACTGCCATTGCCTCTAATATCGACTTGGGGATCCCTTCCCGGTAATAGGATGGAAGTACAAATGCCTTTGCCCGGTGAAGATACGGCCGGACGTCCTTCGTTTCACCCAAATATTCAATATACCCCTTGCTCACCCACTCCATTACCGTCTCCTTGGCAATAGCCGATGGATTACGGTCAAAAGGTCCCAAGAGCTGAAAGACGGCTTCGGGATATTTCCCCTTAAGTATTTTAGCCGCCTGGGCAAATTCCATAATCCCTTTATCTTTGAGGAGGCGCGCGACTAGAAGGAATACAGGCTTTCTAATGCTTGAGTTCCTTGGACGGAATTTCCGGAGGTTTACCCCCAATCCATTCAACAGAATCGCTTTGTCTTTCAGCGGCATCCCCAGATTACCAAACAGCTCTCTATCATCCGGATTCTCAAAGAATACACGGCTGCAATGTTTGATCGCAAAGGAATACAATCTTTTAACAAACGGATACAGCAGGGAACGCTTCAAGCTTGTGGCGGTGAACATATAACCAAGCCCGGTTACGAATAGATACACCTTTCCTATCTTTGTATATTTAGCAGCAAGTGAACCATAGAGATTCGGCTTGATCGAATAACAACAGAGAACGTCCGGCTTTTCTTGCCGCAGCAGAGCAACCAGCTTATATAAGCTGACGATATCATCAAACGGATTGATTCCGGTATTTGTCATCGGTGTTCGTTTGAAAGTTATTCCAAGTGCTTTAAGTTCCTTGCCGGAAGGGTAGTCCGGGGCAACCGCAATCAGCTCATGGCCCTCGGCCTTCAGGGACCTCAGTTGATCCTCCAGGAAATTAACATAGTATTTAGAATAGGGCACAAGAAACATAATTTTAGCCATTTTAGGCTTTCTCCTCCCTGGCAGCAGTCATATCAATTCCGCCCAATCTATGGAATAGGATCAGGACCAGGAGCAGTGCTATTCCAATGGTGTAATAAGACGCAGCGTCATACTTCAGGATGAGGATCGCCGCAAGCCCCAGAGTTACCGAACACAGGAGGGTCAGACCAACAGTAGCCTTAATGGACAAGCCAACCTTCACCATCCGAAGCGCGAAGTGATCATTGCTGCCCCGGAATGGCGAAACTCTGCGCCTCAACCTCATCACCGAAACAAAAAACGTTTCAAATAACGGGATTGCAAGAATGAAAAGCGGGATAAACAACCTGTGGCCAAAGGTTTCATTCGTACTCCACTGGATGGCAAGACAGAACAGCAAATAACCCAAGAATTGACTGCCGGCGTCTCCAAGAAAAATTCGGGCAGGATTGAAATTGAACAGCAGAAACCCGAGGCATGCTCCAGATAAGGCAAATAACAGTGAACTGTAGAAAATTTCACCCTTAAGTAGCAAAAGAACACCCAGAAACAGGGCCGAAAGAGCCGCAACTCCGGCTGCCAGTCCATCCATAATATCAATCAGATTAAACGCATTGACTCCGCCGATAATCCAGAGCAGGGTTAATACGCTATTCAATCCCGGCGGTGCATTAAAATTCGTATGTAATCCGCTGTACATTGCACAAATAGCAGCAGCTATCTGAACGCCCATTTTCAATCCCGGCGGAAGTGCACGCTTATCGTCTATAAGCCCCCCACAGACAATAATTAAGCCTCCCAGAAACAGACCCAGGTGCTTCAAGTCCAGGAATTCCGTTCTCTTCAACATCAGCGCTGTTGCAATCACAGAGATAAACAATGCAATTCCGCCCAGATAAGGGGTTGATTTATAATGTCTTTTCAAGACCCCGTTAGGATGATCCACAATATCAAACTTATTGGCCAGCATCATGGCCGCAGGAGTCAGCAGAACCGTGAGCAGGAATGCAAGAAGAAAGAAGATCACGCAATCCCTCCTATATCTATGAATACACCATTTACTAAAATATGGTATGCAATAAAAACAAAAAAATCCCGTTTCCCGGCATTTAATCTATTAAAAATAATCTTATAGACATCAGAAGTCATTACTATCCTCTGTAGAATCCATAGTTTCAATTATCCCTTAATGCAGGCCAAGCACACAAAAACTGACGTCCGAAATTCCCGGACGTCAGCCTCTTATAGTTGTATGCTATTACTGTTCAACTTCTTTAAGCAGCCTTAGAACTAATGTTATCGCTTCGGCCCTCGTCGCCTGATCACTTGGAGCAAATTCATTGTTCTCATTGCCTTCGATCAGACCTGCCTTGTATGCAGCTGCTACGTACGGCAGCCCCCATGAAGGAATGTGTTCCGCGTCTGTAAATGGAGCATTTGCTGTGACATCAGTCTTCAATCCCAGCGCCCGGACGATCATTACAATCATGTCTAAACGGGTAATAATTCCATCCGGCCGGAAGGTCTGGTCCTTATAGCCTGTAACCCAACCGGATTGAACCGCCTTTGCAACATAGGACTTCGCCCATGAAGGTATGCTGCCCTCGTCTTTGAAGGAAACCCCGGAGGACTCCAGGTTCACATCCAGTGCACGGCCCAGAATTACCGTGAATTCGCTGCGGGTAACCTCTCCATTCGGACGGAAGGTTCCGTCTTCATAACCATTCACGATTTTGCGTTCCACTGCAGTTACAATATTTTCTTGGGCCCAATGCTTACTTACATCTTTAAACGCTGGCTGACCGGCGTTTCCTGTGCCTCCTGTATTGCCGGGATTTCCGGAATTACCTGTGCTATTCCCAGGAGTCCCCGTGTTGCCGGTATTGCCGGTGTTCCCGGTGTTTCCTGTGTTGCCAGGGTTGCCAGGGTTGCCAGGGTTGCCAGGGTTGCCGGTATTGCCCGAGCCTGCGTCTGGCTTCGGCAAGTTGCCTAGAGTAATCGTTACCGAGGCTGTATTTAATGGAACGGTAACGATACCTTTCGCGTTATCCACTGTACCTGTTGATACAGCTGTGATGTTGTTCACCAAACTTGGCAGTTGAACGCTAAAACTCACTTTACCGGCTTCAATTTTAGCTGCATTCAGATTGCTGCTCAAGGCAACAACGAGCTGATTGTCCTTTCTTGTCACAGTGTATCCTACTCTGCCGCCTTGAAGGGCCGGGTAGTTCTGCACACTTGCCACGGTATTATTATTCTTCGCAGCGTCAGTGACCCACTCTTTAGGAATACCGCGGCCCACGATGATTTCATACTTTTGATTATGGTCACTAATCTTCTCAGCAATCAGGGAATCTATGAGCACCTTGGAGTTAACGGATTGTCCCCACATGTGCTGGGCCGATCCGCCGCCGCCCGGTGTGTTCTGAATATTCAGTTGGTCATTACTTTGTGACCAAGGGCTTCCCGCGACGGGATAATTAATGCCTTCCCACCAGCTGAACGGTCCGCTCATGGAGCTTTCAATCATGAATTCGTAGGCTTTAATCCCCATATCACGGTACTGTTCTCCCCGCAGCGCAGCGCTGCCATAACCGGCGTTATAGGCGCTTGAATAGAAGCCATGCGGGTACCCTCCGAAGTTGTACGGGGAATCTGTGGTATCCTCTTGAATGCGTCTGTTTATTCCATAGGAATACGTATCATCCAGCATGGTAAGGTTAACATTGTCCTCCGGCTGTTCCGCTCCGTACAGATACCCGTCCCAGTGCCATCTGCCGAACAGGAACATGGAAGCCCAATTCGCGTCTCTTGAATCTCTCATGCGGTTCTCATCATTGCTTTCAACAACCGATGCCGGAATATAGTCTAGTCCTTTATCAGTTATTGTTTGCTGCAATTTGGCTGTGAATTTGGCTAATAAATCATCATACCGGGCTTTTGCCCACTCCGCTTCATGCAAATAATACTCGTCATTCTTCAGACGGTATAATTCACGGGCTACATATTCATATGCGGTCAGACCTGTGAGGGCAGAATAATTGTCGATGGTCCAATTACCTTCCGAATCGATCGCAAATGTTTTCTTCATAATTCCGTCCGCGTTGCGGTCACTCTCTATACTTCTCGCACCGAATTTCACTCTCTTCTCAAATACAGTTCCGTTAGACCCGTCTGCAGCAGTCATGGTTTCATCAAAGATAGAAGCGTCACCCGTCTTGCTTAAATAAACAGCATAAGCCCATGGAATCTTCCAGTTGGTATCCCAATACAGGTTGCTGTCCACCTGACCGGTCTCAATATTAATTCCGCCTGTCAAAGGGATACTCTTCAGATAATCCTGCGCATGATCGAAATCTCCGCTCTGAATCAAATTAACCAGAATTCCCAGCGTATCATGGGAAAATAACCGGGCATAGCCATTCTCGCCTACATGCAGGTAGTTGTCATCCTTAATAATCAATGTATCAATATATCCTGACTTGAAGGCATTTTCCAGCTCGTTATTCGGTAAATCAATATCCACTACTTTGGACAGTCTGTTCTTCCAATAAGTTCTCATTTCGTTGTAATTCTCTTCATACGTTCCCTGACTGGCTACCTGCTCCATGGTCAATGAGGTGAACTGGGTAACATTCTTGTCGAAATATTCATACTTATCCGCCTCAATCGCATACTCTCTCACTACGCTCTCCCCGGGCTGGGCAGTGTACATATTGGCAGCAGCCGCGTTGATTGGAACCAGATTGCCTGATACCACCGGCAAAAGCATAATATCGCTTGAATGATTCGTAGCCGTTATTCTGGAATAGTTGATAACATAGTCCTTGTTGTTTACGGTACGTTTGTTAGCGAAGGTTTCTATCTTGTAGTCCATTTTATTCTTCGTGTATTCACTGATAAATACCGGTAAATAACCTTCCCCTTTACTCCACCGGATGTTGCTTGTATCCGTCACTCCGAAGGTAACCATTTGTTTGGGAGCAACCGGGCCATGCTGTTCCGGACGGCTACCGCCGATTTGATAGGAACCATCCAGGAAGCCGAGAGAAGCATTCTTATCTCCTTCAAACCCGAAGGCAGACGTCATTTGACCATGGGTTTCGTACTTGTATTTTCCCGAGACCTTCAGATTATGAACCGCTTCCAATACAGCAGAGTATGCGGTTAATTTCTCGTTATCTGAGGCGTTAGCATTCAGTTCCTTGGCGGCTTTTACTGCCTCATTCAAAGTATTCACAGAACTGATAGTGTAGCCTTTAATGACCGCCTGGCTAATCTTATCAATCTGAGCGGCAATAACAGCCATATCCATATTAATTTCCAGGCTGTCCCTTGCAGTCTGTAACTGGCTCTGGGCCGCATCCAATTCATTCTGCTTGGCATCAAAGTTATTTAGATACAGATTGGCATTATTGAGTGCCGTTTGTAAGGCAGACCATGACTCTACGGTAAAGAGCCTGCTGTTATAGTTATGGCCGGCAATGTCATCTATCAGGGCTTGTAAGGCGGTCCGATTCGTGTCCGATTTTTTAATGATTCTTAATATTCCTGTACCGAGGTGAGCTTCGGATTGGAACACCCCCGAGACACTTTTGCCGAAATACTCACTTTCTGTCTCCCCGTTCTTCTTCATGACCATCCAGCGGTATTTGCCCGATAAGAGATTCTTCTGTGATAAAACCAATACATACCGTGTATCTCCAGTGAGCGTATAGCTGAGCGGAATGGCCGTCATTTCACCATCTGCCACACGGTCCCTATTTACCTCTGTTGATGTAAGAGGTGCACCCTCCGGATACCCGGAATTATCTGCCTTATATAATTTCACGGTCAGATCACTTACGTTATTGGACATTTTTCTCACATTTACTTGTACGTACTGCATTTCAAAGCTCTCATTAACCGTAAAGGTCTGATATCTGTCCTGCTGATCCCCGGTCCCACCGAACTCATATTCATTTTCCGCGGCACCCGTGAAATCGATCATAATGTTTGTTTCTCTTTTCACCAGAGCGGTTTTCGCAGTTTGTAGAAAGGCCAGTGTACTATCAATCTCTGTCTGGGTAGCATCGGCTTTTACCAGAATGCTACGGGCCTCTTCTCTTGCCTGTACGAAGTTCTGCCAGGATTCACCCGTGTATAAGCCTTGAAGCTGGTCCTTCACTTTATTGTACTCATTTTGCAAGATACTTTTGTCGGCAACTTCCCGGCTGCTCAGTGCCAGCCCTGAGAATGACATATTCCCCCATTGTGAAAGAGTTTCAGTCTGCAGGCCTTCCACTTTTAATTTAACATTGGCAGGCACCTTAATCTGATACTTGTATACTTCCGAGGTGCCTCCTGCGCTTATTTCCTTGGTCTCCACAAGGCTCATATCTGCATAGATCTTCACAGCAGCTTTGGACTGCCACATCCCGATCCCAAAGACAACCGTCGACTCTTGCGCCTGTGGTGAAACCTCAAAGCTCCAGCCTACATTGTCATATTGTCCAGCAGCTCTGTTCTTTGGATAAAACACGCCAAATCCTGTATCTTGGCTTGCCGTTTCATATCCGGTCATACCGTCATTCCAGGTGTAGGAGAGATAATTCGCATCACTGCCTCTATCCGGTTTCCCCTCAGTCCCTGTGGTATCGTTTCCTACTACGCTAAAGGTTACAGCGCTGCCCGTTTTCTTTTTAATCTGAATAATGTTATCCGGACCGTTACCTTTCAGATGCAGCCAGTCCACATTGCCCACCTGTGACAGATCAAGCGGAAATTCCCCCAGCACCTTACTTTGGATGATTTCAAGTCCAGCGGAACCTGTACCGGCATCTGTTCCGTCAGCTCCATAGGCTACCTTCGGTAAGCCCAGTGACGTGGATGTTATAAGCATAGAAATCAACAATAACACGGCAGTCATTTTTGTGATTGGTTTCCTGAGCATTGCATTACCTCCATCTATATTTGGTTTAAGCATAAGGAAGTCGGGGCAAGCAAAATACAGAATATCTTTACATGCAGCCGATTTTTTTTACCTCTCGATCCTTATCTGTCCGGTCGTGCATTGTAGCAAAAAAGTCTACGATCTCCTGGATGGGACAACGCAGACTTTCCTGCAGTAAATTTATGTTTTAAAAGAGTACTTGGAAGATTCCAGCCTTACTTTTGTCCGTATTTCTCTTGTAGTTCATCGAGCAGTTCCTTGACAGGAAGCTTACCGCCCTTAAAGATAATCTCTTCCACACCTTTCAGCAGGTCCGCATGGAAGGCTTTGGTCTGTTCCGGATAAGCAAACGGCATACCGGATTTTTCCATATTATCGAATACAGGCTTTAGCTCAGGATATTTCTCCAAATATTTCGGCAGCAGGGCTGATACAGCAGGTGAATAACCCACCGTTTCGATGGCTTCCAATTGGGCTTCGTCACGCAAAGCGTAAGAGATCACTTTCATAGCCGCTTCTTTATTTTTGCTTCCCTTCAGAATGGAGAGTCCATGCGAGTAAGCACTTTGTGCATCTACCGTTCCTTTAGGCATAGGCAGAGCGACCAATTCCAGCCCCGGATTTGCTTCCTTCAAATAACCGACATACCATGGCCCCGCTGTTGACATCGCACCCTTCTCTTTCGAGAATACCTCACCGTCCCAAGGGGCGCCGATTTCAATAGGTGCAATAGCTACCTTGGATTGCAGGTACATATCCACAAAGAACTGAAGGCCTTTCACGTTCTCTGCAGAATTGATGGTCTTGCCGAAGTTCCAGCCTCCGCCGAAAGCGTGTACATATTGCGTGATGTGGAACGGATCAATACTGCCTACAATCCCCTTCACGCCATCTTTGGTCATCGCTTTTGCAAGTTCCAGCATTTCGTCCATCGTCTCCGGATATTTGGTTATGCCGGATTGATCGAACATTTTCTTATTGATAGCGAGCATGGAAGTGGAAGAGTCATAAGGTACGCCGTATAATTTACCGCTATCCGTCCAGCCTTTATAGAGCGATTCCGTAATCCGGCTCTTGTCAAATCCCACAGTTTCCATCAGCTCATCCAAAGGCTCCAGTACATCGTTCGCAATGTACTCGTAGTTCCCTTCATCGGACATGGCAATAATGTCGGGACCCACGCCTGCAGCGATGGCTGCCGGCACCGCTTTCCAGAATTCATCACTTGTCGGATACTGCTGCAGCTTCACCTTAACTTCCGGATATTTTTCTTCAATGCCCTGAACCATAAATTCGAAGTTTTTCTGTTCTGCTGAGTTAGCCCAATAAGCCATGCTTACTTCGACCGGATCGGCCGGTTTCTCTGTTTCCGTTGCAGCATTCGTATCGTTGGTGTTCTGCCCCGCTGAATTATTGTTTGTTTTAGAAGAACAAGCGGCCAGCATACCTGTGAGCATGATGCAGCACAGTATGAGTGTCATTGCTTTTTTCATCTATTTAATCCCCTTCGATTCAATTCGCCAACATTGTTGAACGTACTTTTATCATAAGGAATCGGACTTACCGGCTAAACAGAAGATCTTTACATGAAACTGAATATCTTTACATCGTCTCCGATTCGTGGATTAATTCCGGGTTCTTGCGAACCTCATTCGGAGGGAAACCGATCAAGCGTTTGAATGCGATATAAAAGTTATCCGTGCTCTTAAAACCAACCCTCTCCGCAATTTCATAGGTCTTCATTGTACTGTTCATTAATAAGTCCAGTGACTTGTTCACACGATACTGATTAATATACTGGATGAGAACCATACCGGTCTGTTCTTTAAACAAGCGGCTCAAATAGGAGTGATTCAGTCCTACATAATGAGACAGCTCCTCCAAATTCAGATCCCGGTCATAGTATTCATGAATATAATCAATAACCATTCTGATCTTATGATTCATTTTCTGGGAGGCGGCATTCAGATTCTTCTTATACTGGACATACTCTGCCTCCTGCACCAGTAATTCGTATATCTGCTGTTGGGTTTCCGCCTCGAAGAATTCTTCAATCGCAGGAAATTCGTCTATAGTGAGATCTGATTCTGTTTCGCAGGCTTTAATGAACGCATAATGAAGATATGTTGCAATCCTCAGCATTTCCTGTTTCGATATTTGCCGGTTCTGCCGCAGCTCCTCAAACAACCGCTCCATGGATACAAGCACACGGTCCCACTGTTCCTTTTCGATTTCCTGTTTGATGTGCTGAACCTTTTTTTCGAACACATGCTTATTCAAATCCTCTTTTTTGATGGATCCGGGAGCAGAGCCCTCCGCTTGATAAAAAAACACTCCCGATTCATTATCATAGAAATTACTCTCCAGAACCTTTTCCGCTTCTTTTAATGCAATAGGAACATCCAATAAGCTGTTATGCAGCATACTGATCCCAAAGCTGACGTTTATATTCATGAATTTATGCAGTGCATTCTGCACCGTTTTGATCAGATTCCATTGTTCATTGTAAATACTCTGTGCGCTTCGCAGGCTGGAATACGTCTTAAAAATAGCGAAGCCGTTCTGGCGATGCTGAAAAAATTCGACTTCTTCAAACTTGCGAAACACTTCACTCAGGATGTTGTGGATTGAGAAATAGAGCAAATACTCCATATCCTGCTTATATCTCTTCCTCACCTTGGAGAACTGGTCAATCTGAAGAGCAAAGCAAACGAGATTAGGCTCCTGCAGGCGAACGTCATACTCTTTCATTTTCTCTTCAATCTCCCACGTATGCCGTATGGCTCCCTCTGACCATTCCTTAAAAAAAACCGCTTTCATATTAGGTTTAACGCGTTCGGCATTCTGCCGCAGGTTCTCCATTTCATCCGTTTGCTTCCGTTCCCGCATGATCGCTTCACGGGCACGCCGCAGGGTATCAAACATACCTGCCTCATTTAAGCTGGGTTTATGGATATAATCCAAAGCCCCCAGCCGCATTCCCTCCCGTACATACTCAAATTCCTTGTAGCTGCTCAGAATAATGACCTTTGGCGGATCATTCCAGTCCTGAAGTTTCTTAAGTGCCTGCAAGCCATCCATGATAGGCATTTTGATATCCATAAGCACAATGTCCGGCTTGAGTTCGGCAATTTTGACCAGCGCATCCTCACCGTGAGTGGCATCCCCAACCACTTGAAACCCGTACGCCTCCCAATCCAGGGACGTCTTCAAACTCATTCTCATGTAAGATTCATCATCGGCAATAAGGATTTTCATAGGCGCATGTCCTCCTTGGCTGAAGGTTCTTCTGTGCTCATTAATACAGGAATATCGATGAAGATTGTCGTTCCTTCTCCAGGTAAAGTATGAATCTGCACACCATACCTTGAGCCAAAATGAAGCTGTATCCGTTCTGACACGTTCCGCACGCCGATGGAATTCATACCCTCCTGACCCTTGGCTGTATCCATTAGCTCTTTGACTTGTTCCTGACTCATGCCAATTCCGTTGTCCGTGATCATAAACCGGACTCCCTGCTCATGGCGGCGGACGTCAATATTTAAACGATAGGTGTGCTTATCATCCGCGAAACCGTGGAATATAGCGTTTTCAACAAACGGCTGCACGATAAATTTCAGTGTCTGATAGCGCAGAACCTCATCATCGACCTGATAGGTTGCCTCAAAGGTGTTGTAATATCTTAATTCCAGGAGCGATATATAATTCTGGATGAAGGCTATTTCTTCTTCAATCGTTACGAATTCTTTCGTATTCCGGGCCGAGAAAGTCAAGAGCCCAATCAGTGAATCCAGTGTTTCCGTGATGTTATCTGCCATCTGTGCCTGGGACATCCACCTTACTACAGACAAGGTATTATAGAGAAAATGAGGATTGATCTGAGCTTGCAGCGCATTGAGTTCTGCACTCCGCTTTTGATGCTCCTCTTCCTTAATCCTCTGAATCAGCTGCTGAATTTCTTTAGTCATCGTATTAAAGGCATAACCGAGCCGCCCGATTTCATCCTGCCTGTTCATATCAATATGGACATTGAAGTCTCCTATTTCGACTCTCCGCATCATTCGGCTTAATTGTTTGATTGGATTCGTTATCCCCCGGGATACAAGGAGAGCCACGCAAAAAGCAGTAACAATCGTAATCCCCACAATGACCGCGATGAAATTACGGATCTGGTTGACTTCGTGGAACATCGCTTGCTTGTGAATAATGGAATAGAATTTCCAGCCGCTGATATCCGATGTATTATGAACAATATAGTATTCGGGATCATCCTGGCTTACCTGATCTTCTAAATTCAGACCTATCGCACTGCTGTCCGTACTAAACAGAATCTTATTGTTCTCATCTACAATCATCTGTTCGGCTTCGGGTCCCGGATTTAACCCCTGATATAATCTGCGGAGTGCGGCATCCCGGAAGTTCACGATAAACGTACCCAGTTTCTGATTGGTAGCCGGATCCACGATAACCTGCCCTACTGACATGACAGAGCTGTTTCTACTGACCTGCTTCTCCGGATGGAGGCCTACTACGACCGGTTGTCCCCGCTTCTTCTCAATTTGCCGGAACCATGGTTCATCAAACGGCTTATAATCATAGTTATAAATGACCTGATAGCCTTTGCGGTAGGCCACTTCGTTGTTGTCCGCATAAATAACGAGAGAATCAATATCGCTGTTGAACAGAAATATTTTCCGGAAGAATTCGTCATTAATATATTTGAAATCAGAAGATTTCTCATAGAGCGGATACTCATAAGTCCTATAGTCTTTCGACAAAATAGTCAGTAGTTCCTGATCGTAAAACGGGCTTTCCGAGACACGAAGCATGTTCTTCAGGAATGCATCTGTGCTGGTCCTCATCTGCCGGTTCAATTCCCTAAACGAATTAACAATTCTTCCTTCCAGAAATGAAATCGAATAGGTGTAAGAGATGGAACCGATTAAGATAAGCGGAATAATGATCAAGAATACATAGGTAAGAAACAGCTTCTGATTCATGCTGCGGTCTTTAAACTTGATAGATCTCATTTCATTCCCCACCGTTCGCTGCAAGTAAAAAAAAGATTGAATCCGTATTTTTGGAATCAATCATAGCATAAATTCATCGACTCATTTAGACATTATTTAACATATTATAATAAGATTCGACAATATTAGAGTAGTTTATTTCACCGTGCCGAATGATCATATCTGCTCCCTGCATCGAAACATTCTCTCCTACGCCTACGGCGAACATTCCTGCATCTTTGATGGCCTGAATCCCCGCTTGGGCATCTTCAATCCCGATGCAGCTCTTCGGGGGAACACCAAGCTGGGCAGCTGCGGTCAGAAATATCTCCGGATCAGGCTTGCCTTTCTTTAACGTCCCGGGATCGACAATCACATCGAAGCAGTCCGCGATCTGCAGCCTCTTAACGATGGCAGGCGCATTATGGCTTGCCGAAGCCAGCCCGATTCTTAAAGATGCTTCGAGTATATCGTGCAACAGCCGGGCGATACCGGGAAGCAGATCAGCCGGTGTAATCTGTTCGATGAGCTGTTTGTAATGCTCATTCTTCCGGTCAGCAAGCATGAGCTTCTCTGCTTCGCTGTATCCCCGGAAATCCTTCGAGTTCTCCAGTATCAGTTCCAGGGATTGCATACGGCTAACCCCCTTCAGACGTTCATTATACGAACGGTCAAAAGGAATTCCGAGCTCCAAGGCAAGCTGTCCCCAGGCTAGATAATGATATTCTGCCGAGTCCACAATTACGCCGTCCAGATCAAAAATAAAGGCTTTAACTGAGCTGTTCAAGCGTAGTTCCCCCTTTTTGATAGCGGAACGGTGAGCGATTCTTTAGCATTCAGCATATAGTCCCGTCCCTCAACCGCCAGTTGCAGAGATGTATTCAGATCTGTCAGCTTCGTAACCTCCACAGCCTCATGTGTAATATGAATCTTCAGAAGATCACCCTGCCAATATAACGGATATGAAAGCGAATCCCATTCTTTCGGAAGGCGAGGATGAATACGAAGCTGACCATTCAGCGCACGCACTCCGCCGAACCCGAACACTGCGCACTTCCATATCCCGCCGATGGATGCTGTGTGTATGCCTTGATCGGAGGACTTCATGTTCCGGCCAAGATCTATACCTGCTGCCAGCTCATAGAGCCGGTATGCAAGCTCTGTTTCACCCAAATCGGAGGCCAGGATGCTGTGCGTTGCCAAGCTGAGTGAAGAATCATGCAGCGTCTTCGGCTCATAATACCTCCAGTTCGCCTGCTTCACCTCATAGCTGAAACGATGTTCAAGCAGATAAAAAAGAATCATTACATCTGCCTGCTTGGACACTTGAAATTGACTTAACTGGTCCATATTATAATCTTCCAGGATCAGTGCCACTTCCTGCTGATTGCGATACTTCGTCAAATCAATACATGTTTTGCTCAAATACGTATCATCCTGCGGAATAAGCAGATCGGTCTCTCTCGGATGTGGCAAATAAATATGCTCTGCCTTGAGTTTCCACTCTTTATAAGCCTTATCCAGCTGCAGCCGTTCTCTTAGCTGTGTCCACATTTCCGATGGCTGGTGTTCCAGCTTCTCATAACATTCAATGGCGGTCTGCAAATTCCAATGTGCCATATAGTTCGTGAAAGCATTATTATCCACATGCTCTTTGTATTCATCAGGTCCGATCACATCTCTGATTTCGAAGCATTTGCGTACTTCGTTCCAGGTCAGCCGGCTTGCCCAGAAGGTCGCCGTCTCCATAATGATTTCGTACCCCTTCGAATCCATGAAGCCCTGATCTCCTGTTGCCAGATAGTACTGCCACACCCCGAAAGCCACATCGCTTGTAATGTGCTGTTCGATTAATCCCGTCCATATCCGGGTGGGTGTTCCCGTGACCACATCTACCGGCCCCCACTCAGGAGTCACTTCATCTCCGGTCAGAGCGGATTCCCAGGGATACATAGCCCCTTTATAACCGTTCTCTTTCGCTTTCCTCCGTGCCCCATCCAATGTATGATACCGGTACTCCACCAGATTGAGGGCCATACCGGGACTCGTGAACAAGAAGTAGGGCAGTATGAAAATTTCTGTGTCCCAGAAGGAATGGCCCTTGTAGCCTTCACCCGTCAAGCCTTTGGCAGCAATGCCGAAACGGTTATCATGCTCCGGAGCCATGATCACAAGATGATATTGCGCAAAGCGGATTGCCAGCTGATCGAACTCCCTCTCAGTCGCAATCTGAATATCCATCGCTGCCCATTTCTCCTGCCACGCTTTTGCGCTGTCCTGCAGAAGCTTTTCATACCCTTTCATGGACTCAAGACGCAATTCATCTAATGCAGCCTCGCACAGATTCCAGGGGGTCTGCCGCCCGTGATCAAGATCCTGCGAGGTATGAATGTTCGCGATTTTCTCGAATACCAAGGTCTTACCTGCTTCAACCCGGAACGTGTACCCGGTGGATACCTTTCTCCGTTCTATGGATAAACGCGGTTCAGCTGTAATCTCCGAGTCATCCAGAAGGAACCGGTGGTGGCAATGAGTTACCACATGGATGTTTGACTCAGTGGTTACGGCCGCATATTGGAGCATTTTTTTATCATGAATGCGTTTATCTCCTTCAGCAAAATGCTGTGCACCGGAATTGGTAACCTGTCCGTTAATTCCGGAGCGTATTGAGATTTCTGCAGCTGCCGTACACGGTGTCAACTCGACCCGCATACCCAACACATGCTTGTTATGTAAAGATACGAATCTGCGGAAGACTATCTCAAAGGTACTTCCTCTGCCATTGCGCCACAGGACACGCCGGTTCAGTTCCGCCGTTTGGAGATTCAAGGTACGCGAATACTCTTCTACCTGTCCTTTCTCCAAATGAAAACCTTCACCGTCAAGCCAAATGCCCAGCTCCGTAACATCCGCTAAATTAGGCAGCTCTGTTACCTCCGAAGCGCCGGATATATTGAAGGTTCCTGCTACAAAACAATTGCGGGTTTCTTGAGGATAGGACTCCTCCGTACAGGATCTGATTCCCATATATCCGTTACCCAAGCTCATAATCGTCTCGTATTTGCCTAAATTCTGCACATGAAATGAATCTTCACCAATGACCCAGTTCCGCAGCTCTCCTGTGCCCATATCATATCTCAGCACCACAATAACCTCCTACTCTCTCTTTGGCAGTTTATTCTTTCGTCAGCCCTTCAGGCCTGTCGTTGCAATTCCTTGCACAAGGTGACGCTGGAAGATCAGAAACACAACGATAATCGGCAGCGTAAGCAGCACAACCCCGGTCATGGTAAGGTTCGGCCATTCGAAATAACGGTTCTTGAGGGTATTCAGACCCACCGTTAATACGTACCACCGGCTGTCATTGACCAGCGTAACCGGCCATACGAACGAATTCCAGGTTCCCGTGAAGCTGAATATAATTTGTGTTCCGATCGCTCCTTTGGATAACGGCAGGATAATCCGGAAGAAGATGCCGATCTTGGTCAGCCCGTCTACTTCCGCCGCTTCTTCCAGCTCTTTCGGAATACTCAGCATGAACTGCCGCATCAGAAAGACAAGAAAGCCCTGAAACATAAATGGAATAATTAAACCCTGATAGCTGTTCAGCCATCCTAACTTCACAATCATGGAATAGATCGGAATAATCGTAATCTGATAAGGAATCATCATCATTCCGATAATGATAAAAAAGATTAATCCCCGCCCGGGATAGTGCAATCTGGACAGCGAATAGGCCGCCATGGTGTTCACGGCGAGATTCCCAATCAGGATGCCGAGTGTAACAACAATGGAGTTAATGTACCAGATCGTCATATCCGAGTTAACGAATACGTCTTTATAGTTCTCAAAGGTTAACCGGGCCACACCCACCCAGTGGCCGATGTCGCTTTTACCCAGTAGTGAAGTGTATATGGCATATCCAAACGGCAGGATGAAAAAGATGGAGCATAGGGACAACAGGGCATAACGGATACTTGTCTTTCCTGCATTACTCATCTCTTAGATGTCCTCCTTTACAAAGCGTTTCTGAATAATCGTTAAAAGAATAATTAGTGCGAAGATAATAAAGGCTGCAGCACTGCCATATCCCGCCCGGTTGAAGCTGAATGCCTGGCTGTAAAAATAAATAACAATGGTACTCGTTGCACCGGCGGGACTGCCAAGTGAACCGTTGCGGGCGAGTGCATAAGGCTGGTCAAACAGCTGCATCGCATAAATTAAGCCTGAGGTTAAGACAAGAAAGGTTGTCGGCTTCAGCATCGGAATCGTGATATAGCGGAGACGCTGCCATGCATTGGCCCCATCTACCATTCCCGACTCATAGATATCGTAAGGAATGTTCTGTAAGCCTCCCAGATATACAACCACATAGAAGCCTACATAAGTCCAAACGGTAATTAATATGAGGAAGGGCAGCGCATATTTGGTACTGGCGTACCAGGATACGTCCTCCATTCCGAACAGGGTAAAAAATTTCGTTGCAATCCCGTCCTGCTGCATAAACAAATACATAAATACGGTCGTAACCGCCACTGTGGAGGTGATATAAGGCAGGTAGAACAACGTACGGAACGTTGTCTTGAGGCGTGTGATCTTGTTCAAGCCCACGGCGATAAGCAAGGCTATCACCGACTGCAGCGGCACCGCAACTGCCGTTATAATGGCTGAATTTTTTAGCGCTCCCCAGAAATCGCTGTCTTTCAGCATCTCCTTATAATTCTGCAGTCCGATAAATGTTGCAGCATCGGGATTTAAGAAGCTGATATCCTGAAAGCTGTATACAAAAGACTGTATTAAAGGATAGTAAAACCAAATCCCCATAAAAATAAGGATCGGCGCTACGAATAAATAGCCTACAAATTTAGATGAAGAAGCTAACCTCACCCATAGCTGTGATGGCGAACGCCCCACTTTCAAACTTGTTTCTCTGCCATGCTCCATCTCTGTATCCTCCTTCAAGTTTCCCTGAAACAGCATGCTGTGTTCGAATCCGATCAGGTATATTCATCATAAAAGGCGGCAGAACCTGCGAAAACAGAGGATATTTACTTGCCGCCGAGGATTTTTACTTGGCCCTGTCCACTTGGAAATAAACAGGTAAATCAGAGAGTTCTCTTCACAGTCACAAAAAAAGAAAGCGACCTGTCCACAGACAAGCCGCTTTCTATTAGTCGAACGATTTAAAGGTTATCCTCCTCTGTTTTACTCAACAGATCCGCCAGCTTTCCCGTATACTTCCCTTTTATATGCAGCATCCGTTCATTTTCTAAATCGATATAAAGGCCGAATCTGCCGAAAAAAGCTTTTGCTTCGCTGGATTCCTTAGGAATTATACTCGCTTCGTTAGCATTCGGCGGCCTTTCATACGGGTTAAGCGAAGGTGGAGAAGGGTGGACTACGGTGAAGACGATCAACAAGCAAATAACAGGAGGACTGCGGTTTATGAAGTGACCCCTGTCAAGTAGACAGAAATTAAAAAAGCAGCCTGAGTTCGGTATTCATAGGGACTCAGGTTGTTTAGTTTCGTTTGGAAACGTGCATGGTTGTAAAAGTGGATATATTGCTGAACAGCATGCTCCACCTGCCTAGAAGAATGAAAGGAGTGGAGGTAGAAACACTCGATTTTAAAATGACTAAAGAAGTTCTCCATGCAGGCATTGTCCCAGCAGTTTCCCTTTCTGGACATACTGGCCTTTATACCGTATTGCTTAATCAGATTGCTGTATTGGCGGCTAGTGTACTGAAAGCCTTGGTCGCTGTGCAAAAGAACACCTCGGGTATCCCGCCGTTTCCTCGCCTTTTTGACCGTATCAAACACCAGCTTTAAATCGTTTCTAGGGCTGACCTGGTACGCTACAATTTCATTGTTAAAGAGATCTTTAATCGCAGAAAGGTAGATCCTTTGCCCCTTGAAGATTAGGTAGGTAATATCCGTTACCCACTTTCGGTTCGGCTGGTCTGCTGTAAACTCTCTGTTTAGGTGATTCTCAGAGATAACGTAAGCCTCTTTCTTGCCGTAGTACGGCCTTTTCCTGCGGCGAATAACTGCCTGAAGTCCTAGTTCGCTCATGAGTCGCTGTACACGCTTATGCTTCATGTGGATGGCGTAGGTACGCTTCAGCCAAATCTTCACTCTGCGGTATCCATAAATTCCTTTGAGCTTCTTATGGCATTCCATTATTTTAAGCTTCATGGCTTCGTCTTCGTGTTGCTTGGGTGAAATGAACGTTTGTCGGTTCATCCATTTGTAAAAACCGCTTCTAGATACCCCAGCCAGTTTACATAGTAGGGTAATGTTATATTTCTTATGGAGCAACTCCTGAATCACTTCAAACTTTTTGTTGCTCGGAACAGCATCCATTCCTCCCTTCACATCTCCAAGAGCTTTTTTAACATTTCATTTTCCGCCTCGAGCCGTTTGATCTTGACCTCTGGATCTTCGGGACGTGTTCGGGGTCTGCCTATTCCCGATCCTTTCGCTTTACCCCGTTTTTCTTCAAGACCCTTCAATCCCTCCACCTTAAAGTGCTTCACCCATCGGCGAACCAAGGAATCGTTAATCCCCATTTCACGTGCTACACTTTTATATCCCAACCCCTTTTTGAGGTAGAGGTCTACTGTCTTTTTCTTAAACTTCTCATCGTACGTTTTCCTCATTTCGCCCATAAAAAATCCCCTCCATAGTAGACAGAATAATCGGCTTGCCATAACTTCAGAGATCTACAACGACAAAAGCCGTCGGCCCATTTGGCAGACGGCACTTTTGCAAATATGATTAGATTACGAGACAACTCTTTTCCTAGGTGAAAAAACTCATGATACAGCTTCGTAGCGCTCTATTCATCCGAATCAAGCATGTCTATTAGGACCTTCCCTATATTCCCAAGGTCGATTCCCTCTGCATTACTGAGCAGAATGACCACTGTCCCCTGAGACATATCTCTCCAAATCTCAGAAGAGAACCCATTAATTGCCCCATTATGTGCATACACCATCCCCTTTGGATCGGGTATTCCCCATCCCAAGGCGTACCCAGCCAGATTCGGTTTGCGCATTCTTTCCCATGATTGTTCACTGAGAATTGTCCCGTTCTCAAGCCCCAGAAGCCACTTATGAAGGTCCTGCACAGTGGAATATATTCCACCCGCGGAATAAGGAACAGTCATATCAATTGGCTCGGCTGTCACCGAGCTGTCAGTAGTAATAAAGGAATACCCCACTGCAACATCTGCATGGATGTTGTCTTTGGTCAGATAACCTGATCTTTGCATGCCCAGCGGCGTGAAAATATGTTCATTTAAATAATCGCTGTACGATTGTCCGCTAACCTGTTCGATCACGGCTCCCAGCAGTATGTACCCGGAATTACTGTAGGCGAACTGGCTGCCCGGTTCAAATTCCAAAGGCTTGTCTTTGAATTTGGCAATGAGTCCGTCAACGCTCACCCGGACGTTTGATGTACTGAAGAAATCCGGGAAACTGGTGTAATTGGGGATTCCGGACGTGTGGGTTAACAAGTGGTACAGTGTAACTTTATCATTAGGATAATCTTTAATGTATGTACTTACGGGATCATCCACGCTCAGCTTGTCAGCCTCTTGAAGCTGTAAGATCGCTGCAGCGGTAAACGCTTTGGTAAGAGAGCCTATTTGATGGACCGTGTCAGGTCCATTTGGGAGTTTCTTGCCATAGTCCCCCATGTTGTAACCTTTGGCAATGACCACATGGTTATCTTTGACAAGCAGCACAGATCCCGAATAGTTCATCTTGGACATAAACTGATCCAGCTTTTCTTCAAAATTTTCCTTGTGTACCGGTTCATTCCGGACCGTCTCATTCCGGACTGTTTCATTCTCTTTCGGCAGTGTATTATTAACACTTTTAACGCTGTTGTTAGAACAGGACACCAGCACCAAAACCAAACCAAAGATAACAGCGTGCTTCAAATAATAAAACAATCAAACACCCCCATCATCTGCCGCATTTCTATGAACTTATACTCAACAGATCCGCCAGCTTTTCCGCATACTTCCCTCTTATATGCAGCATTCTTTCAGAATCAGCGTAAGTAACCTTCATTCGATAAGTTGGTGGACCCACATCGACAGCTCCGCGCAATTTTTTCACATGACTGATAGCCTCTTCGAATATTTGAATACTTTCTGGGTCTGTGTAAGTGAATTCCGTTGTTTCAGACACAAGGGTAACGCTGACAATCTCTTTCTCCGATTTGACTAACACCAATAATAGACCCAGCAAGATCATCAGTGAAGTGGCAATGATGCTAAACCTTTTCATAACCTCCCCCCTTCCACCTATCTCCTACCTGCCATAGGATCATGTAAAGTTATCACTTGTCTGGGAAACAGTTTATCGTAGGCATGAAGATCGATAGCTTCCACATAGGGATAGCTGTCCAGAAGGAGACGTTGACCGGTAGTACCTGAATGGCAGGCAGGCCAATGCGGCAGCAAAGAATTGTTCGGATCACCGGTAAGAATAAAGGTCATCCAGGTCTCATGCATGAGCCGGGACATATAGGCATGCTCCGGAACATAGCCTTCTGCTTTTTCTATATTATCCACTCCAAAAAGATAGGCCATCTCCGAGGAATGATCGGGTACGCCATGTCCGCTGAAATCCCACCGGTAACACCATACCTTTGAACCATAATCCGCCAGGAGCTGTGTTAAACTCAGGCTTGCATTGCCATACATATATCGGGTCTGTAGGGTGGCGAAAGCCGAACCGGGACTCATAGTCTCACGAAGCTCTCTGTATTGGCCCAGGAGATACCCGCTGTTGTATCCATAGCTGTATAACAGCTTATCCGGAACTTCAGCTTCATTAAATGCTTCATGCGGATCAGCCTGACCAAGTTCCTCCCTGTTATAACCGATTAGCACTGGAATACCTGCTAACCTGCCTGTGGAGATGAAGCTTTCCGGTGGTTCCTCCAGCACATGACCGTCTACAACAGGACCGAACAAGTGGACGGGCAACCTATGCTCATATGCTTTTATCTGCCCGTTTAATAATTCCTCCGCGCTTAGACTCAAGAGCTGCTGCATACCGTTTTCACCCAGATCAAGGGCATCTACTATTAATGAAGCCAGGGCTGCTGCCGTAGCCCGATCGCGTATGCACTGAATTCCGCCGCTTTGAATAATGACCTTGTGGAACAACCCCTGAGCCCGTGGAGTCACCATCAGAGCCGCCGCTGATTTTCCGCCTGCGGATTGACCCATTAGAGTGACATTCTCCGGATCCCCTCCAAATGCGGCAATATTATCTCTGACCCATTGGAGAGCGAATAGCTGATCCAGCAGGCCGCAATTTCCGGATTCCGCATATTCTTCGCCCAGCCTGTCTCCCAGATACAAATAGCCGAAAGCCCCCAGCCGGTAGTTCGGAGCAACCATTACGGCGTCCTTGTCTCGAATCAAACGATGACCTGCTGAAAACTCATCAGAATTGGAACCTTCAATGTGTCCACCGCCATGAATATAAACAATAACCGGGCGTTTCTTACCGTCAATCCCCGGTGTCCATACATTTAAATTCAAGCAGTCCTCTGAATAAACATATCCTTCCTCCTGCTGGTGCTGTATTGCCCGGTTACCATAGAACTTCGCCTCGAATACTCCATCCCAGGCCTCCGGGGCTACCGGCGGCTTAAATCTTAATGCCCCAACGGGTGCCCGGGCATAAGGAATCCCCTTGAATACAATCATATCTTTCTCTTTGTAACCCCTGACCTTCCCGGATTTGGTTTCTGTAAACAAACTGGCCCCTCCTTCCATGTGCCTTGAGCCTTGCGTATTATCCAAATTATAACATCATGTTTCAAATGATTTACATGGAAATCATGACAATCCAAGCATGACTGGAATTATTCCCTGTTATAAATAAAAACCGGGCTCCGCCTGTTATCAGACGAAACCCGGTTCTGTATTAAAGTAAACTAATTATTCCCCTCATCGCACTCGAATCCATACTGACATTTCACCCGGATTTCGGTTACCCTACAAATAATATTGATTCTAATAAACCGATCAACATATAGACAGTTTTTTTATTCTATCTTCCTCAATGATAAAATGGTACTTTAACAAAAGTGGATTAGGCAAATCCGTTTTATCATAAGTCCCATCCAACTTGAAGGTTACAATAATCTCGCCATTTACCTGGTTCATTTCTCTTGGTTCCAAGGTGACATTCGCCCCGAAATGATACTGATCGCTCCAGTCTTTAATCTCTTGTTTCCCGTAATACTTTTTCCCTTCGTCCAATACAATCGCATCTTTCGCGAAGCAATCCACAAATGAGGCCGGATCGGGTGTATTCGACGCTTCAATATAGTTTAAGATAACTGAAGGAAGTTGATTTAAGTACATGTATTAACCACCTCATGATTCAGATCAAATGTATGCAATTTAAACTGTAGGTATTGTTCCACCATCAATAACATATTCGCTACCTGTAATGGATGCTGCACGATCCGACACTAAAAAGGCAACCAGTTCAGCTACTTCCTCCGGTAATCCTGGCCGACCGATTGGAATCCCTCCAAGTGACTCCATAAGGTTCTGAAGCGCACTTTCTCTGCTGCCTGTCACAGAAGCAATCCGATTAATCATGGCATCCGCTGCTTCAGTCTGAATAAATCCTGGGGACAATGCATTAATTCGAATTCCTTGAGGAGAAAATTGATTCGACAGCCCTTTGCTGTAATTCGCAAGAGCAGCTTTGGCAGCAGCATATGCTAACGTTGTTTCATAAAGTGGTAATTTTCTTTGAATGGACGTGAAGTGAAGGATAACGCCTGACTTCTTCTCCAGCATAAGCGAAATTAAACCGCGGTCAAGCCGAACTGCAGCGAGAAGATTCCAATTTAATGCTTGAAGCCAATCCTCATCGCTTAAAGTTAGTGCTCCTCCAGGAGGTGTCGTTGATCCGCCTACACAGTGAACAATAATGTCGATACTTCCCCATTGGTCTTTTACAGCTTGGATTACTTGCTCTACTCCCTCTTTTGTTGCCAGATCAGCCTGGACAAATGCGACAGAATCAGGCAAATCTTTTGGTTTAGAACGGGCAGTGGTCAGAACCTCGGCTCCGCTGTTTGCAAGTCTGCGTACAACAGCTTGCCCCATTCCTTTTGTTCCACCCGTTACCAGCACTTTCTTTCCTGCAAATTCAGCAGATGAATACTCAAATACTTTATTCACATCTATTCCTCCTAATTAGCTACAGCAATTGAACTCAAGCCCTTTCAAAATACCGCACAAGAGAAGAGCTAACTTTAGCGTACACTTGACCTCTTATACTGTCCAATCTATTATAATAATGAAATACATGAATAATATTAATAAAGGAAAGAGGCTGATTTATGGAGCTTACACAATTAGGATATTTTATGGTTGTCGCTGAGCTTCAACATATGACGTTGGCGGCCAAAAAACTTGGCATCACCCAGCCAGCGTTGAGCCATGCGATAGCTAAGCTTGAGATTGAGGTGGGGGCTCCCTTATTTGAGCGAAACGGGCGCAATTTAAAACTTAACCAAAACGGCCATATATTCTCTAAATGGGTTGGTAAAGCGTTGCACAACATCGAAAGCGGGATACAGGAGATTGAAGAAGGAACCAATCCGGATACAGGAGTCATCACACTGTCGTATCTGAACATACTTGGCGTAGATTTGATCCCTAATATAGTGCGAAGTTATCAATTAAATAATCCTAAGATTCGTTTTGAACTGACGCAAGGTAACCTTGGGGATATTGACGAGCATTTAGCACAAGGATTATCGGATATTATCATTACATCCAAGGAGTCCGTGCTGGACAATCATCAATGGGAGACCATTCAAGAAGTGCCTTTATATATTGTTGTATCCGCTCAGCACAAATTTGCAAATTGCTCGGCTTTAAGCTTGGCTGAACTATCTGGAGAGCCTTTTATTGGTTTAAAAAACAACTGTGGATTAAAAGCGACCATTATGTCTCGTTTCCAACATACCGGTTTTGTACTGGATTCTGCATATGAAGCAGAGGATTTATTCACAGTAGCAGGATTTATTAAATCCGGTCTCGGGGTATCGGTACTGCCAAAAACAATGGGATTAATGCTGAATGACCTGGCTTGGATACCGATCCTTGATGAAGGCTGGCGCTGGGAAATCGGCTTAAAGTGGAGAGAAATTAGTTATATTTCGCCGGCTGCCAGGAGATTTATTGATTACATCAAACAAACTTCTATTGGTTAGCACTACTAAGAATTCTAGAGATTTCTGCGTAAGTTCTCCAACCCCTTGGTAATCTCCCGGTGCATCCTCTCTTTCGCGCCAATACTAAATGTAATCATCAATCGAGTAGGAGGGGGCGGCGAGCCCCCGACCTCTCACACCACCGTACGTACCGTTCGGTATACGGCGGTTCATGGAATATT
>NZ_JBGJZO010000039.1:0-30877 GCF_042610485.1 Paenibacillus oryziterrae
AATGCATGGAGCTGACCAATACTAATCGGTCGAGGGCTTATCCTACACATAAATCGCAAAGATCGTTTCGGATCCAGTTTTCAGGTGATTAAGCCTGAATCGCATTTGTTTAACAAATGCATATATTCCCTGATAGCTCAGTTGGTAGAGCACTCGACTGTTAATCGAGTTGTCACAGGTTCGAGTCCTGTTCGGGGAGCCATATGGAGAGGTGTCCGAGTTTGGCCGAAGGAGCACGATTGGAAATCGTGTAGGCGTCACAAGCGTCTCGAGGGTTCGAATCCCTCTCTCTCCGTTGCTTTACTTTTGTAGGCAATAAGAATTTTATAGTATGGCCCGTTGGTCAAGGGGTTAAGACACCTCCCTTTCACGGAGGTAACAGGGGTTCGAATCCCCTACGGGTCACCATTTTTTACTTGATTTTATCGTNTTACTTTTGTAGGCAATAAGAATTTTATAGTATGGCCCGTTGGTCAAGGGGTTAAGACACCTCCCTTTCACGGAGGTAACAGGGGTTCGAATCCCCTACGGGTCACCATTTTTTACTTGATTTTATCGTGTGAAATTTGGTACAATAACATTTGTTGGTTTATGGAGGCTTAGCTCAGCTGGGAGAGCATCTGCCTTACAAGCAGAGGGTCGGGGGTTCGAACCCCTCAGCCTCCACCATATAAGTTTATAGATGTATTTTCCTGACGCGGGGTGGAGCAGCCCGGTAGCTCGTCGGGCTCATAACCCGAAGGCCGCAGGTTCAAATCCTGCCCCCGCAACCAATTTGGAACCGTGGTGTAGTTGGCCTAACATGCCTGCCTGTCACGCAGGAGATCGCGGGTTCGAATCCCGTCGGTTCCGCCATTTGTATGGCTCGGTAGCTCAGTCGGTAGAGCAGAGGACTGAAAATCCTCGTGTCGGCGGTTCGATTCCGTCCCGAGCCACCATAGATATCACAATTTCATATGCCGGTGTAGCTCAATTGGTAGAGCAACTGACTTGTAATCAGTAGGTTGGGGGTTCAAGTCCTCTCGCCGGCACCATCCTTGGAGGATTAGCGAAGTGGCCAAACGCATCAGACTGTAAATCTGCTCACGTAAGTGTTCGGTGGTTCGAATCCATCATCCTCCACCATTTTTAGGGGCATAGTTTAAAGGTAGAACAAAGGTCTCCAAAACCTTTGGTGTGGGTTCAATTCCTGCTGCCCCTGCCAATGAATATCTTTTAAGTTGAATATGGCGGCCGTGGCGAAGGGGTTAACGCACCGGATTGTGGTTCCGGCATTCGTGGGTTCGAGACCCATCGGCCGCCCCATTTCTTTTAAAAGTTTTTATTGGAAAGTTTCATAAAGTTTATATGGCGGCCGTGGCGAAGGGGTTAACGCACCGGATTGTGGTTCCGGCATTCGTGGGTTCGAGACCCATCGGCCGCCCCATTTCTTTTAAAAGTTTTTATTGGAAAGTTTCATAAAGTTTATATGGCGGCCGTGGCGAAGGGGTTAACGCACCGGATTGTGGTTCCGGCATTCGTGGGTTCGAGACCCATCGGCCGCCCCATTTCTTTTAAAAGTTTTTATTGGAAAGTTTCATAAAGTTTATATGGCGGCCGTGGCGAAGGGGTTAACGCACCGGATTGTGGTTCCGGCATTCGTGGGTTCGAGACCCATCGGCCGCCCCATTTAACTATTAATATGTATATTGTTGGGGATTAGCCAAGCGGTAAGGCAACGGACTTTGACTCCGTCATGCATAGGTTCAAATCCTATATCCCCAGCCATATTGCGGACGTGGCTCAGCGGTAGAGCATCGCCTTGCCAAGGCGAGGGTCGCGGGTTCGATTCCCGTCGTCCGCTCCATTTTTATGGCGCCATAGCCAAGTGGTAAGGCAAAGCTCTGCAAAAGCTTTATCCCCAGTTCAAATCTGGGTGGCGCCTCCATTTATAATATTGCATGTGCCGGCGTGGCGGAATGGCAGACGCGCTCGACTCAAAATCGAGTGGGAAACCGTGGAGGTTCGAGTCCTCTCGCCGGTATAGAGAAAGACCTGTGAAGTCAAATTCACAGGTCTTTTTTTGCGTTCATCTGCCGGTTTATTATTTGAAGAAGAGAACAGAGGGTTATTAAAAATATACTTATTCGAGACAATACTAGTAAAGTGCATATTTAGATTAGGATATTACATGTTATGAAAGCGTATTATTTTCTATAATATAGATAAAATCATTACCTTAATTTTGCAGGTAACTCGTCTCTAAGCCAAAACGAAGGTGGGCTGAAGAAGGAATCATAATGTTCAAGCCGTAGTTCTTGAAGCGGGAACATAAACTGACCCTTAGCTTACGTTGCAGGAAGTATCGAATTGGGGTATCACAATCATTTTGATCAAGATGTCTTATGGTATACGTTTGATTGGCTGACCTTAAAAGATAGCAGATGAGCTGTACGAGAACTTGGGATTGAGGCAGGAGTAAGCTTTTGAAAGTATGAGAGGGGAAAATAGTGCAATGAACACAGGAGTGGCAAACGACATTTGGGTAGAAGAGGCTTGGAGCAAGGCGCTGGAAAAAACACTTCACAGCAGTAAGCGCATAGGAGCGGAGTTCCCACATGCCAGTCAGCGAGGGCGGTATGTTCTGGAGGCGCCTTACTGGTGGACAGCTGGCTTCTGGCCAGGTATGCTTTGGCAGCTGTATGCCGGGAGCGGTGAAATAGACCTGCGCAATCTGGCAGAGGCATGCGAGGAGAAACTGGATGCAGTCCTAGATGGGTACGAGAGACTAGACCACGATCTGGGATTTATGTGGTTACTGACCAGTGTAGCCTCCTATAAGCTGACCGGTAATGCAGAGTCACGGACAAGAGCGCTTAAAGCTGCAAATTATCTGATGGCCCGGTTCAATTTGAAGGGGCGATACATACGGGCCTGGAACCCTTGGAGCGAGGTAGATGATAACAGCGGTGTGGCTATTATCGATTGCTGCATGAACATGAGTCTACTATTCTGGGCGTCTGCCGAGACGGGAGATCCGCGTTACCGTCATGTGGCAGAGGCACATATGGATACGGTGATTAAGCATTTTGTACGTCCGGATGGCTCAGTTTATCATATTGTTAATTTTGATCCTCATACCGGAGAGGTGGTTGAGTTTTGGGGAGGCCAGGGTTATGCGCCGGAATCGGCGTGGTCACGCGGAGCTGCGTGGGCGATCTATGGGCTGGCGCTGGCGTACCATCATACCGGGAAGCAAGAGTACCTACACGCTTCGCAAAAAGTGTCTCATTTCTTCCTGACTAATCTTCCGGTGGATTGTGTGCCGCAGTGGGACTTCCGGGCTCCCGCAGAAATCGGGGACCTTCGGGATTCGTCCGCAGCCTCCTGTGCTGCAAGCGGTATGCTGTTGCTGTCTACACTTGTTGGTGAAGCGGAGGCAGCGGAGTACCGTCAGGGTGCCGAACGGATTATGCAGTCGTTGTACAGGAACTATGGTACATGGGATCAGCCGGATGAAGAAGGCTTATTGCTGCATGGAACAAGCAACTACCCGGGTGGCCAAAATATCGATGTGCCGCTGATTTACGGGGACTTCTTCTATGTTGAGGCATTGGCTCGTTTGAAGGGTCAGGGACCATTTTACTGGGAATAGGAAACAACATGGTTAGCAATGAAATTAAAGTTTCTTTCAATGCGAAAAACCAATGAAGACGCACAAAAGAATTCATTCCGTTCCTTGATCAGCTGGTTGATCCGCGGGGCCTTGTACAGAAAGGTTGGTGTATGCCCGTCAGGCCCGCTGAACAGGGGGAAGTTACTTTCCCGCGAGTGCTGAAATGGAAGAAATCTCGAGTGGTCGGGGAAGACATCTTTTCGGCACGTAAGGTTTCTTCAAGCGGTGTGTGTGATCAAAAGCATGTATTAGGCCGAGGACTATGTAAAGGGCTTGTCCTTGTTTCCAGGAGGCAAAAGGTTCAACACAATAAAACGTCCGGCCAGGGTAGGGTTCCTTGACCGGACGTTTATTGTTTTTCTAATGAGATTTATCTAAATTCATGTTCGGTTGGGGACCGGAACTTTAAGGCAGCACGTTTCCGGCAGCCAGATAGATTTCGTACCACTCCTGGCGTGTCAGCGTGATTTCAGACGCTTTGGCGATATCGAGCAGACGTTGTGTGTTGGTAGTACCGACAACCGGCTGCATGTTAGCAGGGTGACGCAGTAGCCAAGCGATAGCGATGGCTGTATCGGCGACTTCTTTTTCCGCAGCCAGACGTCCGATAACAGCATTCAGCTCAGGGAATTTCTCACTGCCCAGGAAGACACCTTCGAAGAAGCCGTACTGGAACGGAGACCACGGTTGTATAGTCATATCATGCAGGCGGCTGTATTCCAGAATGCCTCCGTCATGGACGATCGAAGCTGCATTGGTCATATTGACATTAAAACCTGCATCAATCATACCTGTGCAGGCTATGCTCAGTTGTAGTTGGTTGAACAACAGCTTTTGTTTGACGTTTTTCTTCAGCAGTTCGATTTGCAGCGGATTTTGATTGCTGACGCCGAAGTGCCGCACCAAGCCCTTTTGCTCCAGAATATCGAAAGCTTCGGCCACTTCCTCGGGCTCTACAAGGGTATCCGGACGATGCAGCAGAAGCACATCAATGTAATCCGTCTTTAGACGCTTCAGGCTGTTCTCCACGGAAGTTAAGATATGTTCCTTCGAGAAATCAAAAAAACCTTTGCGGATCCCGCATTTCGTTTGGATCAGAAGCTTGTCCCGCATGCCCGGATTGCTTGTCAGAATATCCCCGAACACCTCTTCGGCTTTCCCGGCTGCATAAATATCTGCATGGTCAAAAAAGTCGATGCCTGCTTCCAGTGAATTGTACACATGGGCTTCAGCTTCTTTGAAGGGCAGTTCTGCCAGCCGCATGCAGCCCAGCGAAATCTGTGAAACCTCTAAAACACCATTTGCTACATTTATACGTTTTACCACGTTAAATTCACTCCTCTGTGTAAGTTACAACTCAAATTGTAGACCTTAGAGTTTACTGTAAGTCAACACTTTTCTAAAGCGCTATCGCAAAAAGTATAACATGTTAAAGAAGGGGGGGCGCTAAGTGCTGGACGCGGGACTCGCTTTGGTATCTGATTTACTGTATAAATTAATATATATAACTGCTTGGCCGAGCGTGAACGGCGGATAGGAGAAAGGTTATGGGTTACAGCATCAAGGACATTTCAGATCGGAGCGGGTTAAGCGCGTATACGCTTCGGTATTATGAGAGAGAAGGCGTATTGCCTTTTGTAGAACGCAATGCGCGTGGGAACCGCTGCTTTCAAGAGGAGGACCTGGACTTGATATCGCTGATCTGCTGCCTAAAGGACACGGGGATGCCGATTGCCGACATTAAGCAATTTGTTACACTATCTAAGGACGGGAAATCTTCACTTCCGGAAAGACGAGAGCTGCTTATGAAGCATAAGCAGGAGATCGATAGGAAGATTGAGGATTTCAAAGCTTTTGCTCAGAAGATCGATCATAAGATTGCTTATTTCGCCTCACTGGAGGAGTAGCTCAGTTTGAAGGTGAAATTGGAGGCAGTGCCCAAAAGGGCACTGCTTTTTTAGATTGCCTAAAATATTTGTAGAAAGCAGGAAGCAGAAAGCAGGAAGCAGAAAGCAGAAAGCAGAAAGCAGAAAGCAGAAAGCAGAAAGCAGAAAGCAGAAAGGATGTCTGGCTGTATGCGTTAACTTCAGTGTGTCACTTTCGTATCATGTTTATCCGTAGTGTAGCATTGAAATAAAAATAGTGACACAGATCGGATAATATCTTATTATTTAAGAATAATTTAATTAACACAGATTTTAATAATAGTAATACACGGATGATAAGTTGAATATTTTCACAGGCTGACGGCTTGAAAGGAGAGTTCGCTATCCTACGGTTACATCAGGTAAGCAAAAGCTTTGAGATGAAGAATGAATTGCAGCTTGCTGTGAATGACGTTTCACTTGAAATTCCGGTTGGTTCAGTTTACGGCATTATCGGACCTAGTGGAGCAGGCAAATCGACGCTCTTGCGCCTGATGAATCTGCTGGAAAGGCCAGATCAAGGAACGGTGATGTTGGGTGGAAAGGATTTAACGGAGATGCCTGAGAGGAAGCTGCGCCAGGAGCGTCACCGGATAGGGATGATTTTTCAGCAATTCAATCTGATCCGTAATGCTACCGTTGCCCGAAACGTAGCTATACCCCTTGAGCTTTCTGGAGTAGCCGGTAACAGGCGGGATCAGCGGGTGAAAGAATGCCTGGCATTTGTGGGTCTTGAAGACAAAGCAGGTCATTATCCGTCACAGCTCAGTGGGGGACAGCAGCAGCGGGTCGCGATTGCACGCGCTTTAGCCAACAATCCAGGGCTTTTGCTGTGTGATGAGCCAACTTCTTCACTTGATCCTGTGACAACGGCTGAAATACTGAATGTGCTGAAGCATGTGAATGAAAGCTTTGGGGTAACAGTTGTTATTGTTACACATGAAATGGATGTGGTCCGCAGGATCTGTAGCCATGTAGCGGTAATGGAAGCGGGTAGAATTATTGATACCTTCTCCCGAGAGGAAGGAGAATTCCTAGACGCGGCAGAAAGCCAGGTCTCATACCGGGAACAAATTCTGGGAAGGGAGGGGAAAGCGCGTGTTTGATGTTATTGCGCCGTACGCTCCTCAGATGTGGGAATCTATTGGGGAGACCTTTGTTATGGTCGGAATATCAGTAGCATCGGCAGTCCTGCTGGGATTACCTCTTGGAACAGTACTATATTTCAGCCGTAGCGGACAATTGTATGAACATCGAGGATTATCACTGCTGCTTAATAGCCTCGTGAATACGATCCGTTCCTTTCCATTCTTGCTGCTGGTCGTTGCGCTTATTCCTTTGACTAGGCTAATAGTGGGAACGGCGATCGGTACACTGGCCGCTTCGGTGCCTCTATCCATTGTGGCAGTCGCTTATTATGCCCGACTGGTGGAGCAAGCTCTTCTGGATATTCCCAAAGGTACGATTGAAGCGGCACGGTCAATGGGCGCTTCACGGCTGGAGCTGGTATATAAGTTCCTCTATGTGGAAGCCCGTTCGGGACTTGTGCTGGGACTGACAACTTCGACGATCAGCTTTATCTCTTTTTCTACGGTGATGGGAGTGGTTGGCGGCGGCGGTGTGGGCGATTTCGCCATCCGTTATGGCTATCAGCGCTTTGAGACGGAAGTGATGTTCGCAGCGATTCTGATCATGGTGGTGCTGGTGCAAATCATCCAATTTGCCGGAAGTGGCCTATCCAGACTGCTGGATAAACGCTGAAGATACGGGTGGAAGAGGCAACATGATTTGAAGGATAATATAGGATTACATTACCGTGTGGGCTCAACATAAAATCGAAGCGACAATTATGTCTATTATTCTTACTATACCTGGAGGTTAACTACTTAATGAAAAAGCTAATGGTTCTGATGATGACGGTGCTCGTTCTGATTGTGGCAGGATGTGCAGAGAACAATAATAATTCGGCAGGAAATGCAGTTACTAATAATGAGAGTGGGAACACTGCAGGAGACGCAGCAGCTACGGCGCAGCCAAGCGCTGAACCGGTCAAGCTGAAGGTAGCTACGCTGATTCCGCCGATGACCGATATTTTGGACATTGTGAAGCCTCTGCTAAAAGAAGATGGCATCGACCTGGAGATCGTAGTTCTGTCGGATAATGTGCAGCCGAATGAGGCGCTGGCTAACAAGGAGATTGATGCGAACTTCTTCCAGCACGTTCCGTACATGGAGCAGTTTAATGCCAGTAAAGGCTCAGAGCTTGTACCGGTACAGCCGGTCTATAACGCTATTTATGGCGGTTACTCCAAGCGTTACAAGAACATCTCTGAGCTTCCTGACGGTGCAAAGCTTGTAATGGCCAATGACCCTTCCAACATCGGGCGGTCCTTGGTGATGTTCGAGGCTGCCGGGTTAATCAAGCTGAAGGAAGGTGTTGGCATTAAAGCGACACAGGCAGATATTATTGAGAATCCGAAAAATTTCAAGTTTGAGGAAATAGATCTGCTGATGCTTGCCCGGACCCTAGATGATGCCGATCTGGTAGCGATGACTCCGGCTTATGCCAGCCCGCTGGGACTAACGCCGAAGAAAGATGCCTTGATCACCGAAACTGAGGATTCAGAGTTCGCCATTACACTGGTGGCGCGCAGTGATAACAAGGATTCCGATGCCATTCAAAAGCTGGCTGAACGGATCAGCGGTCCGGAAGTCAAAAAGTTCCTTGAAGAGAACTATGCGGACATTGCGATACCGGCGTTCTGACAAAAACGAACGTCTGCAAACTGCCCCCTTCCGAATCAGCATTTAATACAGATCATCAACTGATAACGTGATTCGTACCTTGGAATAGTGTGTACCAGTCATGAATAAACAAGTACAACCATCCAACCCGCTCCAAGCGTCTGTATTTCAGGACGTGGGGCGGGTTGTCTGCGTCTTCACCGGACTCCATTTTTTACTGTGGGAAGCGCCAATCCAGCCCATCGGTAGTCTGCGGTCTTAGTGCTGCCCCGTCTAAGGTCCAGTAACAAAAACCGTCCCCGGTCTGTTTTGAAAGTCTTTGAATTACCCTAGAATAAGAGCATAAGGTTAAGGACAACGAAAGGCGGTGAGAAAAAATGCAAAATAGAAAAGGTAACGGACTTGCGGTTCTGTTGATTGTGATTGGCGGAATTATGCTTCTCGGCTTGGCGCTTCCTCTGATTCACGGGATTTTCAGATTGTTGTTCCCGGTACTGCTGGTTGTTCTCGGGTACTACGGAATTAAGAGCGGACGCAAAATTATCGGTTGGGTCGTATTGTTCATTGGTGTGATGTCGTTGATCGCGAAGCTGTCCTGGCTGATCGGACCACTGCTTGGAGTAGCACTGATCGTATGGGGCATCTCCGTATTGAAGGGTAAAAGAAGCAGTACTCTCTAAGAAGTACAAATACCTAGCAGAAAGCAAGGAGGGAGCAGGAAACTATGAGCGTTTTTCGTCGCATGCGGGATATTACCGTAGCTAATCTGAATGAACGGCTGGAACAGAGTCAGGACCCTGTGAAGCTGATCGATCAATTTCTCCACACCACCCGTGAGGAGATAAGTGAGGCTGAAAGGCTGTATCAGCAGTACGCTTCCCACACGAAGCAGCTGCAGCAGCAGGTCAATCAGGCAACATCCATGAGAAACAAACGTGAAGAGCAGGCGCTGCTGGCACTCAAAGCCGGTGAAGATCATCTGGCGAAGCTGGCCCTACAGGAAAAAATCATTCACGAGGAAAAACTGGAGCAATACAGCGGACTTCTGGAGCAAAGCCAGCAATCGCTGTTTGAGCTTGAAGCTCAGTTGAACGAGCTGAAAATGGAATACCAAACGGTGTACAGCAAGCGCCAGTACTATGCGGCACGTATGGAATCACTCCGGCTGCAGCAGCGGATGAACCAAAGAGCTGCGGCTTACGGCAATAGCGGTGATGTACCGAAAATGTTCGGACGTCTGGAAGACCGGATGAGCGACTGGGAGCTTGAAGCCAAAAGCCTTCGGGATCTGCGCCGTATGGGTCAGGAATATGCCCTGCAGGCCGGAGAGACTGTAGCCACAGTACTGGAAAGAGAAATGGCGCGGCTCAAGGAGAAGCTGAACAATGGCGGAAAGGAGTAGCACAATGACCCGATTGTATCGATCAACCCGTGACAAGGTAATGACTGGGCTGGCTGGAGGTTTGGCAGACACACTTGGCATTGATTCTACACTGCTCCGGATTATCCTGCTGGTCAGCATTCCATTTACTGGCGGTGGCACCATCCTGGCTTATTTCATCGCAGCGCTGATCATTCCGAAGGAATCACATTATAATCCGTTTGGTCCCGGCCCCGGCGGCCCGTATAGCGGCAACTATACAGGCAGACCTGGATATGGACCAGAGGGACATGGCGGGCAAGGACCCTACGGGCACCATCCAGGCCACAATCCCCATTTTGACAAGAACCATACGCATTCGGCTCCGGATTCCGGCCTGGATGCCATGATGAAGGATATTGAGAAAAAGGCGCTACAAAAAGAAGTAGAAGAGCTGAGACAAAAACTGTCTAAATACGAGAAGGGAGAAGTGTAAATCATGGGAGTATTCCAAAGAATTAAAGATATGACTAAAGCATCGGTAAATGACTTGTTGGATAAGGTAGAGGACCCAATTGTAATGCTGAATCAATATCTGCGCGATATGGAGGCTGAAATTCACGAAGCCGAAGTTACCGTTGCCAAGCAAATGGCTAATGAGCGCCGGATGAAACAGCGTGTGGATGAGGCTGCTAAAATGTCCGGACAACGTTCGGCACAGGCTGAGCTTGCTCTGAAAAACGGCCAGGAGGAAGTTACCCGTAAGCTGCTGGAGGAAAAAATCTTTTTCGACCAAAAGCATGCAGAATACAGTGAGCTCCACAGCCAGGCTGAAATTCAAGCCAAGGAACTGGTACAACAGCTGCATGAGATGAAGGATGAGTTCTACAAGCTGCGCAACAAGCGCAATGAACTCGTATCCCGTGCACAAATGGCTAAAGCCAAGAAGCAAATGTCCCAAATCAGCAGCGTACATGCCATTGAAAGCGGAAGTGCCTCGCTTGGATTCCACCGGATGGAAGAAAAGATCATGCAGCTTGAAGCGGAAGCAGATGTGATGCGTGCCCCTTATAGCCCTTCGGCAACTGCATATACGAAGCCGGTGGATGCTGAGAAGCAATTGAAAGTGGAAGAACAGCTGGCTGCTCTGAAGAGCAAGCTGAACGCGCCTCCTGCAGCTCCTTCCCTGGATAAAAAAGAAGCGGAATAACCTGTTCCATAACTTCGAGTAAATATGATATGCTAGGGCAAGGTAAAAAGCCATACGGTGTGGAATCCCCATACCGGTATGGCTTTTCCGGCGGTTGGCGTCTTTTAAATGCAGTGATTAGATTAAGGAGGTGCGAGGGTGGATAAGCGAAACCGTTTGATTGCCATAGGACTGATAGGGATCGGCTGCTTGATGATATTTGGCAAATGGATTGGCTTTTTATCCTTTGTCGCCCTTCTGTTTCTGCTGCTCGGCATTTATCGTACGACTTCAGGTAAAATCAAACAAGGGTATACCCTGCTGGGGATCGGGGCTGTCCTGCTGCTCCTGGATCATCTGGTGCTGGTGCTCGGGGTATGCCTGATATCCCTGGGGATGTTTTTCTCGAAATCGAAGAAATTACAGCATAAGCATGGGTTTACGCAAAAGCAGAACTTCTCCTCCAGATTCGATTGGGATCAGGCCCCTTGGGTCATGCGAAGCCTTAGCGCCTGGCATGTGCTCGGTGAAGCGGACCTGGATCTTTCTCTGGCGATAGCCGAGGACAAAGATACGGTGCTGCTGTTCCAGGGGATTTTTGGCGATGTGGATATTCATCTGTCCGAGGACTATGGTGTGGAGATTGAGGCTTTTGTCTTATTTGGTTCCATCGAATTCGGGAATCAGCGGGATACGGGTATGATGAACCGGTTGAATTGGAAATCTCCTAATTATGAATCCAGTGAAAATAAAGTGAAATTCAGCGTCTCCTATCTGATGGGGGATTTGGATGTACGGTTTAACTGACAGTATAACTTGAAGGGAGGGCCCCCGAATGGATGAAAGGAAGAACAAGGATATGGTATCGCGCAGCATGCGTGAGGGGGCGCTGTTCTCCTTTGTCATGCTGCTGGCGATCCTGTACATTATGTATACATACGGTTATTTACAGCCTTTTGAAGACTGGAAAATCGGCCTGCGGACAGCATTGACGCTTATCGTGCTGCCGCTGGGCCTTGGAATAGGCTTTGGCTTCTATCAGAGCTTCCGATTTAAGCAGAAGCTGGAGCGGCTGCGGGAGACGCTTCTTCTATGGGAGAAGGGAAATCTGACACTCTCTATGCCAAATCTCGGTGACGATGAACTCGGCAGGCTTGGAGAACAGCTTGGACGGATCAGCGGCAAGTGGGAGAATCAGGTGACGACACTGCAAAGGCTGTCTACACACAATGCGCAGCTTGCGGAGCAGGCGCGGGTATCGGCCATCATGGACGAACGGCAGCGTCTTGCGCGTGAGCTGCATGATGCGGTCTCCCAGCAGTTGTTCGCCATCTCCATGACAGCGACGGCGGTCGGGCGCACGTTGGAGAAGGATTTCGATAAAGCTCAACGGCAGATTGCCTTAATTGAGGAAATGGCTGCTGTAGCCCAGTCCGAGATGAGGGCACTGCTCCTGCATTTGAGGCCGGTATATTTGGAAGGTAAGGGTCTGGAGCAAGGGCTTCAGGAGCTGATCAAGGAGCTAAAGGTCAAGGTTCCGATTGAGATTGTGTTTGAAATGGATCCGGATGTGCAACTGCTGAAAGGTGTGGAGAATCACCTCTTCCGCATTGTGCAGGAAGCCATATCCAACACACTGCGCCATGCGAAGGCGGAGAAGCTGGAAATAAGAATTAACCGCCGGGGTGAAACAGTGCGCATGACACTCCGGGATGACGGCATAGGTTTTGAGATGGACGAAAGCAAACAGACATCTTACGGTTTGTCGAATATGCAGGAACGGATTTATGAAACCGGTGGCTCCATACAATTCATTACGGCCCCGGGTAAAGGAACTCGGATTGAGATCACAGTTCCTTTAGTGAATGAATAGGAGGGTAACCATGGAGAGTGAAACATCAATTAAGGTACTGTTAGTGGATGATCATGAGATGGTGCGGATTGGTCTGGCAGCAGTACTTGGTACGGAAGATGGGATCGAAGTGGTGGGCGAAGCCGGCGGCGGAGAGGAAGGTATTCGCCTGGCTCTGGAGTATAAACCGGATGTAGTGCTCATGGATCTCGTGATGGATGGGATGGACGGAATCGAAACGACCCGGGAGATTATGAAGCTGTTCCCCGAATGCAAGGTGATAGTGCTTACCAGTTATCTGGATGATGCTAAAATGTATCCCGTGATCGAAGCGGGAGCTTTCAGTTATCTATTGAAAACTTCGCGCGCCAGTGAAGTTGCGGATGCTATCCGCGCCGCAGGCAGAGGCCAGTCGGTATTGGTGTCGCAAGTAGCCTCTAAGATGATGAACCGGTTCAGAAGTGACGCCATGGGAGAAACGCCTGCCCATAAAGAGCTTACGGAGCGGGAGATGGAAGTGCTCCGCCTTCTGGCGCAGGGCAAGTCCAATCAGGATATTGCAGACTCCCTCATTATTGGTATCAAGACTGTTAAATTCCATGTGACTAATATTCTGGCCAAGCTGGGTGTGGAAGACCGGACACAGGCGGCAATTTATGCCTATAAAAACGGATTGGCAGAGTAAAGACAAGTATAGATTCTATCGCCCCCGGGTATCCTGTTTACTAGATTACTAGACAGGAGAACGGGGGCGTTTTTGATGAAGAAGGCTGACTGGAGAATGAATAAGGTGTTTCTGCTGATGCTATGTTTGGGAGTCACTGCTGTCATGCTGGCTGGACTGCTTAGCGGTACAGCGAAAGAAGCAGTGGCAGCGTCACAATCCCATACTTCAGCAAAAGGTGAACATCTGGACGCTCTTCCGTTGGACGCTCCTACGCAGCTTATCGCTCTAGGCAAGCAAGCCACTGTTCCTGGATCTGCACTGCGTATGGTCTTGAAATGGCAGGGAGAGATATCAGTCGGCAGCGAACATTCGGCAAAAGCAGCGCAGGAGCTGGCGTTTGCGATGGGACTCGGGAAGGTTAGTGGGGCTGAAGAGGACGGACATGTTACCTACCGCGCAGAGGCCAAACGGAATGACCAGGTGAAAATCTCCATGTTCTGGAGTGAGCTTGATGGAGAGACCAGCTATGTAATTGTTACATTTGAGACGGCAGATGCGCTAAAGGCTGGAGAATGGCAGTCTGATGCGGAGGAAGCCGGAAGAATCATGCGGAGCAACGGAATTGCTGCTGAATGGAATATGACAGTTCAAGGTAAGGCTAATGCTCAAGGTACTCCACGCGAGGTGTTAGCACATACGGAGCAAGATATGTTGGGAGCCTTCTCCAGCGTGGTCCCTGTGGAACGCTATGAGGATGATACAACCTCCAGCCGATCCTACACGGTACCAGGGGTGAAGAGAAGCGTAGAGAGCGGAGATCATGCCATCTCCATGCAGGCGGCTGTACACCGTGACAGCAATGACGGCAGTAAGCGGGTAACGATCGGGCTTCCGTTAATTACAGTGGAATACTAAAAAAGAGACCAAGCTGCTCAGGATGGATCCTTGAGCAGCTTTTTTGATGCCTCCAAAAGCGGCCGGAACGATAAAAAGTTGGCTAACAAAATATTTATGAGAAACGCTGGCGGTACTGTCGGGGGGAAATACCTTCTATTCTCATAAAGCTGGAACTGAAATAGGGGGCCTGGTTAAAACCTACTTCTTCGGCAACACGCGCAATCGTATAGCTAGTCTGCATTAGCAGGTGCTTGCTCTGCTCAATCCGGTAGCGAAGCAGATATTCCATCGGGGAGCATCCGTATGCCCGGTTCATGCATCGGGCAATGTAGACCGGATGAAAGTTAAGGTGGTCCTTTAGCCTCTGCGCCGTGATCTCCTCGCGGTAATGGGTCCTCAGGAAAGATGCCGCCTGCTCTGCACAGACCATGGACTGGGAGGCGGAGCGATCTGAATGCATGGATGCGGTAAGCAACTGCACGATTTCATGAAATAGCATCTGCTGTTTGAATTGGGTTGTGCCCAAATGACCGATTGCTTTGAGCTGTTCCAGTTGCCCCAGCAGTTCTTCCATTTTGGCTGGTTGCAGAAGAGTAATCCATTGCGGCAGGTAGAGGGCAAAAGGATGAATGTCGAATTCAGCAGAGGAGTTAGGTTCGATCAGTACACCTGGTTCATTATAGAGCTTCGTGGTATCGTCATTCGTGACGTTCCAGCAGCCTGCGGTGTGAAAATGAAGCCAATAATAAAAAGTCTGTTCTCTGCATCCCTCTGTCGCGTAATGGTGGCAGTCGGGCCGGAGAATAAGAGCCTGTCCCGCCTTCACCTCAAAGTGCTTATCTTCTTCACCGATGAATAAACAGCCTTGCTGAACATATAGCAGGTCAAATACCTTAATATGATGACGGCTGGCATGACGGTATCCGGCACTACAGTTGGCGGTGCCGCTTACAATGTAATGAAGCATGGGTGGCACGGTGAACTTCAAAATATTCATGAATGATAGCTCCTGTGTAAGTTTGAAAAATGAAAGTTTACGTTTGTTTATTGTTACATTTGTAAGAGTATATCATCTATAATTTATGCTTATCAAGAAAGTAAATACAAGGTTTGTCTTGAGGTTGATATTGTTCAATCTCGTCATAGGAGGTTTGTTTAGTGAAACAGCATACTGGGAATTTCGGATTGTGGATGCTGGCTTGGCCGATCTTTATAGAGATCTTTCTGCAAACACTGCTGGGTACAGTGGATACGATTATGGTCAGTCGGATTTCCGATGACGCCGTTGCAGTGGTTGGTATTTCGAATCAGCTATTCGGGGCCTTAACCACTCTTTTTACAACTTTTGCGGGTGGTGCGGGTATATTGATTGCCCAGCGTATAGGTTCCCGCCGGATGGAGGATGCCCGTTCTCTTGCAATCATGGGCGTATCCGCCAGCAGCCTGCTGGGATTGGCAGTCAGCATGATATTATTTCTGTATGCTGATCCCATTGCGCACATGCTGAATATTTCGGCGGAGCTGCGTGCTCTCTCCCACGTATATATCACCTTCGTCGGCGGCGGATTATTTATGGTGGGAATGACCGCTTCGCTGGGTACCGCTATCCGTAATACAGGAAATACGAGAGGGCCTATGTATACTGGTGTGGCTGTGAATGTGATACATATTCTGCTGAATTACGTGCTGATATTCGGAATGTTCGGTCTTCCGGAGCTTGGCCTCGCGGGAATTGCCGTATCTACTGCGGTCAGCAGATTGTTTGGTGTAGTTGTACTGTTCTTTATGTTCAACCGGGCTTTTGAACAGAGGATCAGACTGAGAGACTTCAGTACATTTAACCGCAAATTGTTCCGAGAAATACTTAGAATCAGTTGGCCTTTGGGATTGAACTCATCCTCATGGGTCTTCTCGCAGCTGGCGATTTACTCGTTTCTGGCTATGCTGGGAGCGAAGGAACTGGCTGCCCGGACTTATTTGAACTCGATGGAATCGTTCTGTTTCACACTCGGATATGCCGTAGCGATGGCAGGACAGATCCGGATTGCCCATCTCTTCGGCGCCGGACGAATGAATGAGGCCTATCACAGTGCTTATCGGACGCTTGGAATCGGGCTTGCTATCGTTAGCTCCAATGTACTGCTATTATTTGTTTTTGGTAAAACCTTACTGGGATTCTTCACCTCTGATCAGACCATTATATCCATCGGGGTGTCATTGCTGGCACTCAATTTAATCCTTCAGCCCTGCAAAATGCTCAACATGGCTCTTGGTAATTCCTTAAATGCCATCGGTGATACCCGCTTTACCATGTCTATTTCCTTATGCTCCATGTCACTGATTGGGATCGGGGGTTCGTATGTCCTCGGGATCTCTGCGGGATGGGGACTCATCGGAATATACTGCTGCATGATTTCGGATGAAGCGGTAAGAGGCCTTCTGGTTCTATTCCGCTGGCGTGAACGGAAGGTGCTGCGCAGGGCTCAGGCTGAACTGGCTGCAAAGCGTTCTTCCCTTCTTGAGAAGCCTGGTGACTCCATCGCAGTTAACGTATAATAAATGAAACGTGCACGAACCGTATTTTTGGAGTTATATTAGTTGAAGTATAGTTAATAATAAGAAAGATTAATGAAAGATTACGAAATCCCGAGAATATTAGTCAGGAATGTGATAGCATCATTTTTTGGATTATGATAAAATGATATCACGTCGCCTGTGCATTTTTGTTATGCATTTGGTGCCCGGAATAAATCCAATAAAAACTATATTACATAGAGAAAGATGAGGAGCCATGGCTGAAAATCAAACCCTTGACGCACTGCAAACACCCGGTGCTGTATTCTTTATTTTTGGGGCAACCGGAGATTTAGCCCGGCGTAAGCTTTTTCCGGCGATCTACAGCTTGTACCGCGAAGGTAAGCTGGCAGAGGATTTTGCGGTAATCGGCGTTGCGCGGCGCCCTCGTACTCCAGACGAATTTAGAAGCGACATTCGTGATTCCATTAGTGAATTCTGCCGTTATCAGGTGGAGAACGAAAGCGAATGGCTTGGATTCGTAGAGCATTTTGAATACAAATCGTTGGACATTAATAATATTGACGGTTTCCGCGAGCTGCGAGTGCAGACAGAGGTGCTGGAGGACAAGTTCCACATTCCTGGCAACCGCATGTTCTATTTGGCGCTTGCGCCAGAGCTGTTTGGCAGCGTATCGTTCAACCTCAAGGCTGGGGGCATGCTGGATAGCAGAGGCTGGAACCGCCTTGTGATCGAGAAGCCTTTCGGCTACAACCTGGAGTCAGCAGAGAAGCTGAACGAGCAGATCCGCCAGGTGTTCAAGGAAGAAGAGATTTACCGGATTGACCATTACCTCGGTAAGGAAATGGTGCAGAACATTGAAGTTATCCGTTTTGCCAATGCTTTCTTCGAACCGCTCTGGAACAACAAGCATATTGCCAACATTCAGATTACTCTGGGTGAAACCGTCGGGGTTGAGGAACGCGGCGGGTATTATGATCATGCTGGAGCCCTGCGGGATATGGGCCAGAACCATATGCTGCAGCTGCTGACGATGATCGCTATGGAGCCGCCAAGCCGTCTGCTCGCTGAGGATATCCGCGATGAGAAGGTTAAGGTGCTGCGTTCCCTGCGACCATACGCTTCTGCAGAAGAGGTTCGTGAGAACGTGGTGCGTGGACAATATACACAAGGTTTATATAAAGGAAAGTCGCTCCCAGCTTACCGCCAGGAGGATAAGGTAGATCCTGAATCCAATACGGAGACGTATTTTGCTGCCCGTGTATTCGTGGATAATTTCCGCTGGGCCGGCGTTCCGTTCTATATCCGTACCGGCAAACGTCTTCCGGTGAAGACCACAGAAGTTGTAGTGGAGTTCAAAGGTATGCCAACCAATGTGTATCTGGGTCAGAAGCATAACCTCGAACCTAACCTGCTTGTCATCCGCGTCAATCCGATGGAAGGCATCTACGTGAAGATCAATGCCAAAAAGCCGGGTTCGGAATCCGAAATCCAGCCGCTGGCAATGGACTTCTGCCAAAGCTGCATGATCGGCATCAACTCGCCGGAGGCGTATGAACGCCTGCTGCATGATGCTACTCGTGGCGATTCCACCTATTTCACCCGTTGGGATGAAGTATCGTCGGCATGGTCATTCGTGGACCGTATCGCGAAAGCGTGGAAGGAAGAAAGCAGTGATCTGGCTTCCTATCCTGCAGGCTCATGGGGACCACTTGAAGCTGATAAGCTTCTGGCTAAAGAAGGTTTCCATTGGTGGCCGGTGAACGGCCAGGAAGAAGACAATGTGGTCTGGCAGATGAACAGCTAATCCGATTATATGAAACATCATCTCCCTGCAGGGTATGCAGGGAGATTTTTTGTCGGAGAGTGGCGGCTGCTAGCGGAGAGATGAGCCTATTTTTACATCATTCTTGAGATTACCCTGCATTTATGTAGATAATGCCTGCCTGATTTTGTTATACTTTAAAGGATGCTTGCACTTGAAGCGGATTGGAACGAAACGAACGTATAACTTGCCTATGAAGGGAATATGTACAATGAGCCAAGGACCGATTTGATCATATACGAGTGTAATTGAAGCGAACCTTACGAATTTATAAATGAAGGGATATGTGTAATGAGCAAAGCTACAGATCATATGCTGCAGACTGAGGTGGATAAACGCAGAACATTTGCGATTATTTCTCACCCGGATGCGGGGAAAACAACTTTGACGGAGAAGCTGCTGTTATTCGGCGGTGCGATTCGCTTGGCGGGAACAGTTAAAGCGCGCAAAGCCAGCAAACATGCTACAAGTGACTGGATGGAAATCGAGAAGCAACGGGGGATCTCTGTTACTTCTTCGGTAATGCAGTTTGATTATTTAGACCATCGTGTGAACATTCTGGATACACCGGGTCACCAGGACTTCAGTGAAGACACCTACCGTACGCTTACGGCTGCGGACAGTGCGGTCATGCTGATTGACGTGGCCAAAGGTGTGGAAGCACAGACCGTGAAGCTGTTCCAGGTCTGCGCCAAGCGGGGCATTCCGATCTTTACGTTCATCAATAAACTGGACCGCGAAGGACGCAGCCCGTTCGAGCTGATGGAAGAGCTGGAGAATGTACTGGGTATCCGCTCTGTACCTATGAACTGGCCGATCGGAAGCGGACGCGAGCTGTGCGGCGTATATGACCGGATGAAGAACCAGGTTGAATTGTTCCAGGGTGATGATCACTCCGTGATTCAAGTGCAAAAGGTAGATGATTACCACGACAAAGTGATCCGCGATATGGCGGGAGATTACCTGCATGACCAGCTGTGCCAGGATCTGGAGCTGTTGGATGTGGCGGGAGACCCATTCGATTATGAAAAAGTACTCCGTGGTGAACTGACACCTGTATTCTTCGGTAGCGCCATTAATAACTTTGGGGTGCAGACCTTCCTGGATAACTTCCTGGATCTTGCTCCGAAACCGGAGCCGCGCCGCAGTACAGAAGGGCTAATTGCACCGAACAATGAGAAGTTCACGGGTTATGTCTTCAAAATTCAGGCGAACATGAACCCGGCCCACCGTGACCGGATTGCCTTCCTGCGGATCGTATCCGGCAAGTTCGAACGCGGAATGAGTGTGAAGCATGTTCGTGCGGGCAAGGATATTAAACTGTCCCAACCGCAACAGTTCCTGGCACAAGACCGGGATATCGTCGAAGAAGCTTATCCAGGCGATATCATCGGATTGTTTGATCCCGGTATTTTCCGGATCGGTGATACGCTGAGTCAGGCAGGCGATATTGAGTTCGACGAGCTGCCGACGTTCTCGCCGGAGATTTTTGCCAAGGTGAGCATCAAGAACGCGCTTAAATCCAAGCAGTTCCAAAAAGGTATTGATCAGCTGACGGAAGAGGGTATGATTCAGGTATTCCGCACGGTCAGCTTCGACGATATTCTGCTGGGTGTAGTCGGCCAATTGCAATTCGAGGTGTTCGAATACCGGATGAAGGGCGAGTATGGTGTAGACGTTCAGCTGCAGCGCATGAATTACCAATTCGCACGCTGGATTGTGGATGAGAATAAGCCGGATCCAAGTAAATTCCGCATCAACTCTACACTGGTAACGGATAAGAAGGGTAATTTCGTCGTTCTGTTCGAGAACGAGTATGCGATGCGTACCGCGATTGATAAGAACCCTACTGCGAAGTTCCTGGAGACTGCGCCGTAAGTTTGTCACACGGGTGTATAACCGTATAGATTTGCCACGCTAAAATAGAACCTCCGCTCCTTGGATGCTGGTCATCCTGGGAAGCGGAGGTTTTTCATAATTAAAGTGCATTCATAACAGAACGCACCAAGAAAAACCTTCTGAATATATTCAGAAGGTCTGGTACAGATGACTGGAATCAGGATGTAACCGATCCGAGTTGTACTGTCTTTAAATGATCATGCAGCAGCGTGATAAGCTTGTCCTGCTTGTCTGCATCGATATGCTTCCAGGCCATTTCAAACATGACGCCAAGTCCCGGAAGCGCAGCTTCAGGCCCGTCGATGGAGCCCTCAATCATACTGCGCAGATCTTCCTCAGACTGCCCGTGCACCTTATGCATAATCGCCTGACGCAGATCTATGGTTACCGGCATGATACACCTCCTTTTTGTGGAAAATTTGTGGTTCGGACTGTTCCTTGTCAGTGTATATACACTCCAAATAATGTACCCTATGCCGCTGTAGAAAATTCAAGTTTGTGTGAGCTTATGCTATACTGATTTAGATATAGAATGCAGCGGGAGGTACATAGACATGGCCAAAAAACAATATGCCGTCATCGGAATGGGGCGTTTCGGGTCCAGTGTTGCCAAGGCGCTCAGCGGCATGGGGTTTGATGTGCTGGCAATTGACTCAGATGAGCAGAGAGTACAGGAGATATCCAGCGTGGTTACCCATGCGGTGTCTGCGGATTCAACGGATGAGGAAGCGCTGCGCGCATTAGGTATCCGCAATTTCGACGTGGTGGTAGTTGCGATTGGAGAAGATATCCAGTCCAGTATTTTGACTACATTAATCCTGAAGGATATGGGAGTTCCGGCTATTCTGGTTAAAGCCAAAAGTGAGCTGCACGGTAAAGTGCTGAGCAAGATTGGTGCAGATAAAATTATATATCCTGAACGGGATATGGGGATGCGGGTGGCTCATCATCTGGCTTCGCCTAATATTCTCGATTATATTGAGCTTTCACCGGACTATAGCATTCTGGATATGAGGGTGTCTGGCCCTATGGTAGGCAAAAACCTGTTGGAGCTGAATATCCGGGCAAAATACGGCTGCAACGTTATGGCTATACGCAAAGGCGAAGAGATGAATATCTCCCCCAGAGCAGAGGACAGACTCCAGGATGGAGACATTCTGGTTATCGTTGGCCGGAAAGACAATCTGACGAAGCTCGAAATGGCATTCCAATAGACATTAAAGCAAGGATAGAAAGGACATACTATGGAAATCATGTCACCACAAAATACGCGGGTTAAAGAATGGGCTGGCTTGCAGGAGAAGAAAAACCGCGACAAAGCCGGCAAATATATCATTGAAGGTATCCATCTGGTCCAGGAGGCACTGCATGCCGAAGCGGATGTGGAAATCTTGGCCTACGATCTGGATAAAGGCATGCCAGCTGAACTGAAAGGACATCTGCAAGCGGTTCAGGGCATGGAGGTTATCGGCGTCTCGGCGGCGGTTATTACCAAGTGCAGCAGCACCAATACACCGCAGCCTGTATTCGCCATTGTTCGTAAGGAACAGCAGGGAGCCGAAACTGTTTTGGCGAAAAAAGATGCCCTGGTCGTCGTGCTCGACGGTGTGCAGGACCCGGGCAATGTTGGCACCATTATCCGCAGCGCGGATGCGGCCGGAGCAGACGGCGTTATCCTGGGCTACGGCTGTGCCGATCTGTATAATCCGAAGACCATCCGGTCAACGATGGGCTCCATGTTTCATCTTCCGGTCGTGGAAGGTGATCTGAGCGTTATACTTCCGCAGGCGGCTGATCGCGGGTCCCTGCTGGTAAGCACTTCGCTGCAGGGGGAGGAATCCTGCTATCAGCATGATTTCCACGGCAGCCAGTGGCTGCTGATCGGCAGCGAGGGCAAAGGCATCTCGGAGCAAACTGCAGAGCTAGTGGACAAGAGCATCATCATCCCGATGAAGGGCCGCGCGGAATCGCTAAATGCGGCGATGGCGGCGACGATCCTGCTGTTCGAGGCGATGCGGCAGCGGGGGTAGGCTGGGAGAGTGAACTGCGCCATTGTGAGTTGTAATTCACTTTGTCACCGTTTGTAACGTAGTTTGTCACCGATTTGGAACGTAGTTTGTCACAACAAAGTCAGTCCCGATGTGTCTGAAAGCCTTGGTACATCGGGATTTTTTTGTTCTTTATATTTAAGTGGACGATTTTTTATCAGAAAAACAAAAAGATGATAGTTGAAAAATACATTGAGAAATCGCTGTAACAACCTTTGACACAATTCGTCTTATGGAGGGGTAAATTTGAATGTCATTGGAGAGAACATAAAAAGACTTAGAAAGATACATAACTATAATCAAATTGAGTTTGCAAAGTTAATCGGAATATCCCAAGGTAGTTTAAGTGATATTGAGGCAGGAAAAAGTAAACCTTCAATTGATACAGTTATTTCAATTCATCAGCATCTTGGTTGCTCGCTTGAGTGGTTATTAAAAGGAAATGAGGATTCATCCTCTAGCGTTGAACCTCATAAAATAAACAACAAATTAGATAAAGAATTAAGACCCTTTGAAACTGAACTAGTAAATTTATTTAAAAAACTAGATACACATAATCAATTAGAAGTCTTGGAAATTATTAAACTTAAATCAAAAAATGGAGGATATTGAGCAGTAGCGAGTAATATTTTCATCATGATGGTTCGAAAGAAAATTAGGGTTAAACGAATATTGATAAGCCGGCAACATAAAAGGTATTTACTTTTGCTGTCCGGCTTATTTTTTATAAAATGGAGGGTAATAGTTAACCGCCATTCCAAAGAGGGATTTCTTGTACTTACAAATAGTTGAAGCAATCACTATAGCATTACTTTTGCAAATGACTCATCTTCAGTATCTCTTCGTACAATCATCCGTTCAGATCCTATTTCGAACATTAAACCTACTACAGCACCAAGGTTTTCTGAGAGAAATGATCGGTGACTTTTGTCGGAAAACAAAAATGTGTTCCGTATGGAATCCGCATAAACTTTGTTTTTTTTCTTGATTCTTGTCAAAAGCTAATGTCAAGAATCTGGCACCAATTTCGGAATTAGGCCGAGAAGGTATAACGCTAACCGATTTATTAAAAATAATGGCCTGAGCTAGGGTATTCAAAAAGGGAAATGTCAAGAAAACATTAATATTCTGCACGGGAAGTAAGTGTTAATTAGGGATTGGGCTAACAGGAAGGAAAGTTCAATGATTTCGCGAATATCCTCAAGATAGACTATTTTACGAAGTTCGTAAAAAAGACGTTAAGTGCAATTCCAATTGGCTAAAGAGTAGAAAGCTATGTAATGTTTGTAGAGTCGACGAAGTATCGAAAGAGGAACGTTTCCTATGCGGAAACAGACTAAATTAGAAATGCGGATTGACTGAGGGAAGAGGGAACGTTTCCATCCGGAAACAGACTGAGCAAAAAGTAAATGCGGATTGACTGAGGGAAGAGGGAACGTTTCCATCCGGAAACAGACTGAACAAAAAGTAAATGCGGATTGACTGAGGGAGAAAGGAACGTTTCCATCCGGAAACAGACTGACTCAAAAGTAAATGCGGATTGACCGAGGGAAGAAGGAATGTTTCCATCCGGAAACTGACTCATCGGACTGTGGAAAGAAAACTCGAAGAAGGCCACTTGGAACAACACCTAACATCATATTCACGCAGCGGGCCATTCGGCCCTAGGTCCGGCAGAGGGAATTCGGGGAAGCTGGGGCAGCCGGACACACCCAGCATTCGCTGGGCGTCGTGAATACGGGAACGTTATATGCAATCGAGAGAAACTATATATGAGAATCAATTAGCCATTACCATTTATTAGGGGTAGTGGTATATTTGTATAAAGCCTAATTAAAGAATTTAAGATATAAATTGATCGACGATAAGGCAAGGAAACTTACATGAAGAAATTATAAAAGGACAGAAGATGATAAGACGGAAAAAACCTACAAATCCTAAATGACATACACACTTTAAAGTTCAAAACTGAATAAAGATGAACAGCACGATGAAAGATTGAACAAGACTATAAATATTAACAAGATAATAGAACGAAGAGATTCGATTAGATAATGCGAAGAAGACTCGACAGCATATAACTATAACATTTACGCTGCGGGACGGCGTTGCCGTCCGTTGGTCCCGGAAGTTAAGAGGCAAGGAAGCGTATGCCGGGACACACCGACTACGTCGGCATCGTAAATGCGGGAACGTTATAAGAAATCCCCACAGACTAAAAAATATAATGAATTATTAAGAATGATAAAGAAACATTTCAAAATCAATAAGCCAGTTAATGCAAGAAAAGCAGAAACCTAAATGATTTATATAGTGCTAGACTAAATTCTTGTTCATAGATAGGAGGTTTACTATGAACCAAAATGAAAAATTTAAATTTGATACGGCCGTAGATAAGTCAGTATATCGGTATAATGTAGGAGAAAAAAATCAACCTGTATGTATCCTGGTTGTGAAGTGGAAGCAATCAATTCCCACTCCATATCTGAAATGAAGTCGCTAGAAATGCTTAATGAACAAGGAGAAGTACGAAATTTACTTGCACCTAAATCGCGAAGAGCATATCCAAATAAGTCTATGTTAATTGAAGACTGCGGTATACCCCATGCGTCAACTTTCAAAGGATTCTGTAAACTTCATGATGAAATGTTTTCTCGACTAGACAAATCAGGAATCGAATCGGAAAAGGATATATTTCGTCAAGTGTTTAGATCTTTAAGTTATCATGTATTTAGAGAAAAAGTGATTTATGTAATCCGTCCAAAATTTATGGAAAAGATTGAAAGAGAGAAGCTAGATAGTGAATTGGATTTAAAGATTGCAAAATTCATTGATTTCGGTTATTCAAATGCTACTGAAAAAATAAATAAGAGAATTGAAAAACTCGATAAGCAAAGGCTCAGCATCAAAAAATTCTTAGACACTATGGATGATAAGCATTATGCGTATCCATTGACAGATTTCACAAGTCCTGAAATCCCTCAATATGTAGTCTATAAGAGGTTAGATTTCCAGGTTCCGGTTGCTATGAATGCGAGAATTAGCTTCACGCTTGGTGATGATTTAGTCCACCATGTCATTTTAATTTGTATGCCAGCTAAAGAAACAACAGATTTTATTATAGTTACAGACAAAGAGCTTCATGCCAAAGAATCAAGCTATTTTGCTAGTGTTATTAATGATGACATTTATATACTGAATTTAATTGAAAGATTCATAGTAATGACTGATGAATGGTGGATTAAGCCTAGTGTTTATAACAATTTATCTGAGGAAAGAAAAAAAATATTAATAGAAGATTTATATTGCTTTGGTGAAGGACTTGATATTTTTGGAAGTTATGATATGTCAATTTTTGATGAATTGAGGCTACAGCTTATTGATGGACTTGCAGAGCATCGTAAATTGCATGAATTAAAAAAAATTAATGAACTACCAGTAAGAGAGATATTCGAAGAAAGGCAAAAAAAAATACAGGCTAAATTGAGGCTACCGTTGTTTGACTTTAAAACATTCGAAAGTGATATATAAATTATGGTGAATAAGGATTATAAGAATAATCTGAAGAACTGGATAAAATATGATCAGTTATACTTATGATTGAGTACGGTATTAAGGAAAGAAGAAAATGAAGATGAAATTAGTGTGTAATATCAAAGAAGTTGGGGACATCTTATAACAATGTATTCACGCTGCGGACATACGTCCTGGGTCCGACGTTCGCCGGACACCCGACATGCGTCGGGTCGTGAATACGGGAACGTTATCTGAAATATATTGGCGAGGTGGGGTTAACTCATGGAGGATGTAGAACATTTACTTTTTCAGTTACATTGGAATACACCCAATGATGATTTAGAACTTGCGAAAATTAAATTAAAAGAACTTCAAGATCATGAACTGCTTGTTTTAGTTCAACCCATGTTGGATAAATCTTTATGGGATAACGCAGCTGATCTGTTGGCTGAGATAGGCTATCCCAGAATAAGACCTATTCTGTATGAACTACTGTCCTGGCTACAGGATATGAATTGGCCGGGCTCAATTATTATTTCAAAACTATTAGTTTCAGTAGGAGAACCGTTAATTCCGTATATTAAGAGAGCACTAAAAGAAGGCGATTCCATTTGGAATTATTGGATTCTCATTTATATAGTTGGCTTATGGGATAGAGGATTAATAGAAATGTTGTCACAAGAATTATATGAACTTTCATCTGGTTTTGATCATGAGGGGGCTCATATAGAGTCATTAAGGTTATTATCAAGAGAACATATCTTAGATGAGACTACTCTATTTCATTTAATTTTTTTACAGAAAGCTAATGAAAAGAATCAAGAAAATATTGAAGATCTAATAGAAATTGAGAAGATGATTAATAGTAAAGGGTAGTTCGAGGAAGCCTCGCCAATATACATCAGATAACACCGTTTTCCAGCTGCGTCGCGTTCACTCCTTGGTCTGCCTGAGGGTTTTCGAAGAAGTGGAATCCGGCAGACGACCCTGCAAGGTTAAGTGGCGGAGCCACCCAGTCGCTGCGCTCCTTTAAGCCTTTCGGGTTCAGGAACACTCAGAACGTTAGATGAAATTACTGCAAGACTTAGGAAAGTCACAGAAAACTATATAAACCCAATAGATCTGAATATTAGTTTTTTGTAGGAGGAGGAAAGAATGTTTGAAGGATTTGATTTTGAATTTGGAAGAATTACATATAATACATATAAACTTAGTCCAACGGATCAAACAGATTTAGAATGGATATCTGAAGATATGTTTCAAGTTGAATATCCAAACGGGTATGTATTGGATGTGGGTTGGTACGGAGGTTTTGATGAAGGAATATTTATTATTTTTATTATAAAGGACTGTCAATGGTCAGAACCATTATTAAGAAGAGAATATAAAGACGTAAATAAGTTATACGAAGGAATGAAAGAATGTATATCAATAGTTAAAGGACTAATTTGAAGAAACAATTTTAAAGGCCTAGAAGTATAAATTGCTGGAATATTCGAGGATGGCAGTAACTTCATATAACATTGCATTCAACGCTGCAGGCCGGGACAAGCCCGACCTTGGTCCGGAAGGGGCATTTCGGAGAAGCGGAGTCACCGGGGACACATTCAACCAGCTAAGTGGCGGAGCCACCCGGACCTTCGGTCCTTAAGCTGCTTGAACGTCGTGAATGCGGGAACGTTATCGGAAATTCACAGAAAGGAGATTAACATGTTTGCAACCATAATCTTAGATGCTTATAAAAAGGATGAAGTACAACAAATATCAGATGCATTAGATGATCTTTGTAATGCAAATGATAATTATGGTTGGGCATCAGCTGGAATCTATTGTTTTTGGGACTACTATACTAATGAAATCTATTACATAGGATTAGCTGTTGATTTAGAAGAACGCTTCAAACAACACAATGGATTAATACCCATAGATGAAAATTCATGCAAAAAAGCAAAGATTAATGAATACTTTAAGCATAATGAGAAGTTAGGATACTCAATATTTGTTCAATCTCCGCTATCTCAACCTATCACTAGTAAAAACAAGAAAAAGTGGGAGAAAGTTAAGGTGGAAGATTTTTCAGCTTTGGATCTAAGGAATTCCGAGGACAGAAATGATTTGAAAATTGTTGAAGGCATATTAATTGAATCATATAGACGCAAACACGGTGATTTCCCTAAGTGGAATAGGGTTGGCGGTTCGATAAATGGAAAAGGTAGATCAACTTTGGGGAATTATTACATCGTAAAGAGCTTTACTCATCAATCTCCATTAGTTGCCCACTCCACATTACGAGAAATATCGAGTAACCCGACAATTGAAAGATATGAGAATTATCTATTTGCTGTGAGATTCTATATGCTTTATTTTGGAATGTCCTTAATATAAGGGTATGTTTTCGCTGAAAGACACGATACTCTAGGTACGTTTAAAGAAATGCAAAGAAATGGATATATAAATAAGAGACTGATTTTGTGAGTTATTCAGAGTAGCTGTGAACTTCCGATAACACAATTTTCACGCATCGGGGCATTCGCCCCTCGGTCCGGCAGATGATATTGGCAGGGGAGTAGATGCAACCGGACACATCCGACATTCGTTGGACGTCGTGAACATTTAGAACGTTATCTGAAAGAACCGAAAGAAAAAAAGATAGCATCTTAGATGCTATCCCCTAGTTCGTTTAATACTCTTCGCTTCCAATTTCCATGATGTCTTACTCTTGCAAACCTATAATTTCCAGCTAATATCTCCGTACGACTCAATTTACTTAAACTTTGCCAATCTTTGTAGAAAATGTATATTGCATTTCCATATCTAACATTCTCAAGAAGTACTAAGCTGTCATTAAATAATGCGCCAAAATATTGGCTAAATCTATTTGATCCCGAAATATAGTTTTTGGGGTTTAACGATTCGAAAAACTGCATTCTATCCAAAACCTTTTCTCTAAATTCAGGAGATTTATTACCAGTTTTCTCAACCAAGAAATTGATGTTGTTTTCTAGATTTCCTGGTGGTAGTAGTTCCCAATTCACATGCAATGTTGCTATATAATCAGCATTCGAAGAGTCTGCCGGGAAAAGATTGCAGTCTCCGCAATTTTCTTGAAGAAAATTACAATGAAACAACAATTGCGTCTCGATTTCTTCATCTCTTTTTGAAATGTATGTGTCGAGTTCAAACTTAAAAATAACGCTCTCTTCATCTTCCTCCAACATTTCTACTAAGATATTTAGGTCCTTTGGTAACCAATGTTCTTTTTGATAAACCAATCGATCCCAAGACATCTCATGTGATCCCTTACTCCAATCCCCGAAATTTGGGACATCAGCGAAATACGTTTTATTGACTTTAGGAAGGTCTCTACGAATGATCGTGCGTCCGTTTACATTGTAATTGGAGTACCTTCCAACTCTAAAATAAGGCAATACATTTTCTACATAACTAATGTTATCTTTTTCTGCAATGATTTGAAGGTGTCGATACAATCCGGATTTTATATCGTCCTTTTGTATTCTCTTAACAACACCTACTGCCAACATTTCCGAGTCCAGCAGTTTGAGACGTTTTGTAATCGCGTCAGGTAATTTTAGGAAATTCTTTTTCCATGGAAATTTCATATTGCGCCCCCTAAAATATGTAGAATACTGTATAATTCTCTGATAATAGAGGAAATCCTGCAAGATTTTAGGGTTATTTCGAAGAAGACGGTTCCTTCAGATAAACACTGTATTCACGCTGCGGGCCTAACGGTCCTAGGTCTGCAAGAGGCATTTCGATGAGGCTGAATCAGCAGACAACCCTGCACTGGCTAAGTCCGTCGGACCCGGGGCTGGCGCCCCTTACAGCCAGTGAGGGTTAGTGAATACAACAACGTTAGGTGAAAGATGCTATATTCAAAGGAGAAATAATGGATGTGGATTATTAATGAAGATATTCTATTAATTAAAACTTGGAACGAACTATTTAAATTAATTGAAACGACAGAAGGAAAAGTTATTGGTGAATTAAAATTATTTGATCTGGTATATTTTACGGACCTAGATAATGGATTTGTTGGGAATGGGATCTATATAATAAAAGATGAAAATAGCATTAGATATATAGGAAAAGCATCGTCAAGACCATTTGTTGAACGACTTGGAGGACATTTAGATTTAAGGGAAATAGGCGGTTTTAATAACTTACTGAAGAGTATTGTAAAGAAAGATTTAAAAAAAGAAGAGTGTGATGAAAGCATTGCTGAAGCTGGTAGAATTCTGATGAATTACAAATTGATTCTGATATGTATGGAAGGGAAGAAGGGTAATTCTTATCAATTTGAAATACTAGAAAACATATTAATAGATAAATACAGAAATGAAAATCTACTAAATAAAAAATATAGGTTGAAAAAAACATATCATGAAGACGGAAAGATCGAAGATTCTATATATAGAAGAGTCGAAGAAGTAGCATCCATCACCTAACATTATATCTACGCATCGGAGCCTATCGGATCCTCGGTCCGCGAGAAGTGATTGGCATGGAAGCTGATTCAGCGGACACATCCGCACCGACTAACCGCATCGCGGCCGCTCCCGTTGGGCACTTAAGTCGGTGGGACGTCGTGGATACGGAAAGGTTATGCGTAATAATTGAAATATGAAAAGAAAAAGGGGATCAACTCATGAGAAAGAGTGGGTCTGTCAATAATTTTGTGTAAACTCTTTAGCAAGGAATTCCCCCGAGGGGGAATTCGCGATACTAGCGTAAGTACTGGCCG
>NZ_JBGJZO010000004.1:0-237885 GCF_042610485.1 Paenibacillus oryziterrae
GAGCCTGGATTATACGTAACAAACCAGGTCGAACGCTGAAACGAGCCTGGATTATACGTAACAAACCAGGTCGAACGCTGAAACGCTTCTGGTCATCAGCCGCCGAACGAAGGAGGTTCGTAGGCTGATCCAGGGCAATGGCGGAACTTCCACGGGGTTCCGCCAGGAACTCCAGCGCTGCCCCGGCGGCTTCGGCCTGGGCTGCGCTTAGCCTCCATCGCTGCGTGGCGATGGGGGCCGAAACGGCCGTGCCCCGCACGGCCGGAAGCGCTGCGCCGCGCAGCAGCAGCGCGCAAGACCGGCTGCGCCCGAGTGCGAGGCAGGCCTCGCAATAGGCGCAGCCCGCAAGGCCGCACGCCGCGCAAGGCGTGCGGCCTTCGGCGGCGCTGCCGCAGCGCAGGCAGCGCGGTGCCACACCGCCGCGCCAGCCGGCAGCGCGCGGGACCCTGCCGCGCCCCCAGGACGGGCGCGGCACAGCGGCGGCGGCTTCCAGCAGCAGCCGCCCCTGGAGATGCGCCCGCTGCACCGCGCGGCGCCAGCCCGGTGCGAGCTGCGGCCAGCGCTCGCCCAGCAGCGCTTCAAGCTCCGGCTGCAGCAGCGACCGCCCGCGGAGGGCTTCAGTTACAGCTGCAGCTTCATGCTCCAGAGCACCCGTGGTTAGCTCTGGTGGAATAGGGCTATATCCGCCATAAATAGCCCTCATCCGATCCATCCACGCAGCGTCCTCCTGCCGGGGGTGTCCTATGATTACTTGGGAGTCCGGCCAGTTTGCACTACACACGTCCACTCCGGAGGGCACAAAGTTTTCACGCTTCCGGATTCTACACTCCTCTTTCAGTTCCCTCTGCAAAACGTCTCTTACATAGCTCCCCCACTCCCGCGTATCCCACCGCTGCATTTCCGGGATGAATACAAACCATTCCCTAAGTTTAACTGCCCAACCAAGAGGCATCGAAGCACACAACACCACCAGCACCTCTGCACTCTTTTCACAAAAACCACGCATGTCCCTCATTTCACTCTTGTCACTCATATCATCACTCATGTCATGCTTATCACTCTTTAGACATTCCCCAAACTCCCAACTCTTCTCACGCTTATCACTAATGTCTCTCATATCTCTCTTGCCACTCATATCACTCATATCATGCTTTTCACTCTTTAGATGTTTACCACGCGCATGACTCTTTCCACTCTCAATCCCCCTCTTCCCATCTCTACTCTCTCCACCGCCTGTTCTGCCCCTGCCACTCCCGCCATACCACAGCAAATCTACCATCAAATCCAGGGAAATTCGGATCTCCCATTGTTTATTTACCTGAACTGCATACACTGCCGCCTTCATATACGCCACTCCCCCTGCCCATGTTCAAGCTGTTATCTTCCTCTGTTCAGGTTTAACTTTCTTACTCTTAGTTAATAGCGCAGAATATTATCGAATTCTTATATAAAAGCAAACACAAAAAAACACACTGCCCCATTACATGGAGAGTGTGCTTCACCCGTCATTTTCATTATTATACCCAATTGTTATTATAAGCCCCGTCGTGATCCCCAGCCTTTGCTGCCCGACATGCGCATGAAAGGTACTGGGACAACCGGCTCTGGCAGGCGTAGATCAAGCACCATACCCTGCTGTAAATATTCGTCTTCTCCGGTAAAAGCCCGAAAGTCCGTTTCTCGCCCCAGTCCGTTCTGGAACGCTCCAACCATTCCTGCCAGTCCTTGCCTTGATCCGTCCTTAACCACTTCCACTACTCCAGCCGTTTCCAGCCCGGGAATAGCATGTATACCACCATGTTCAGCCACACCGCCACAATCTGTAAGCAAATCAACAGGATACCCGGAGCGCTTCATGATCGAAACTAACATCATCGTATCATCACTCGAACCATCATCCACTAACGTCAGGCGCAACTGCTTCCCTGTGATAAAAGAATGAAACCCTAGCGCGCGGATATACCACTCTACAACCGACTCATGGTTTCGCGTAATGAGAACATAATGCATCCACTTCCCCGTTCTTGGGGATTGTTTGGATTCCTCACGGATACGAAATATTTGAACAAGGATCACTGCAGAAGCATACACGGCTGCTATCCAGATCAACTGGGCTACCATGGAGACACACCTCCTCTGTATACCAACAATATATGCCAGTATAAAAAGGTCGGTGACTGCCCAATCCTGACAGGCTTCCTGCTCTATGCTTCTGCTTTATGTCACGGTATTCCTGCTAAATCCACTTCAGATCAGCTTCACTCTTGTCCAAAATGAGTATATCCGGCTAACACCGGATTCCTCTTTTTATGTAGTCGTAAAGTACAGCGTTACAGCGTTACCCAACCGTATTTAATCGAGTTGATTACAGCTTGCGTGCGGTCGTCAACTTCCATTTTCTGCAAAATACTGCTTACATGGTTCTTCACGGTTTTCTCGCTGATGAAGAGGTATTCACCAATCATCTTATTGCTTTTACCCTCGGCCATCAGACGCAGCACTTCTGCTTCGCGGCGAGTAAGCGGGTTGTTGTCGCCAGCGACAAATTTAACTCCTGCTTCCTTCACCACAGTTTCAGCCATAGCCCCGGTTTCGTTCAGATAAGTCATGCGGCGCAGCTGGTTAATCAGCTTCCCGGTTACTTTCGGATGAATGAAGGCATGGCCTTCACAGACCGAACGGATAGCGTTAATCAGCGACTCTGCCTCCATATCTTTCAGTAAATAACCGTTCGCACCTTTGCGCAGCGTTTCAAACACATAGCTTTCGTCGTCATGAATCGATAAAATAATAACTTTAATGTCCGGGAACATCTCCCGCAGCTTTTGCGTTGCTTCGACACCGTTCTGTGTAGGCATGTTGATATCCATCAGAACGATATCCGGTTTGGTGTGATTGCAGAATTCCAGGACCTGAATCCCGTCGCCGCACTCACCAATGACCTCAATGTCGCCCTCCATATTCAAAATGCGCTTGAGGCCTTCACGAAACAGCTGATGATCGTCCGCCAATAATACCTTGATTGACGGCTTGCCAGAGCTTTGATTCTCCATAACTCATTTACTCCTTTCCTTTGTCCACGTTCGTTGGAATGTGGATGATAACTGATGTGCCTTGATTCTCTGCCGATTCGATCTCCATTCTTCCCTCCAGTAGTTCCACGCGTTCACGCATCCCCACCAGACCGAAGCTCTCCCGGCTGCTCTGTTCGTTTTTGATTTGCTGTACGTTGAAGCCCAAACCATTATCTCTGACGACAATCTTGATCAGCTGTGCTTGGAAGGATATCTCTACCAACACATAACTCGGATTAGCATGCTTAGCTGCATTGGACAACGCTTCCTGTACCAAACGGTATACTGCGGCTTCCATCGCCGATGAGAGCCGGTGCTCCTTGCCTCTGGTTTCAAAAGAGGTTCGTATCTTCGTCTTTTCCTCATAGTCGTGCACATACTTCCGTAATGTCGGAATCAGTCCTAAATCGTCGAGTGCCATCGGACGCAAATTAAAAATAACCTTACGCATTTCTTCCAGGCTGAAGCGAACCTGCCCTTTCAAATCTACTATTTCGTCCTGCACCAGCCCATATTCCTGCTTTATCAGCATTCTTTCTACAATTTCCGTCCTAAGGACTAGATTGGCGAGCATTTGGGCAGGACCATCGTGAATTTCCCGGGCAATTCTCTTCCGTTCTTCCTCCTGGGCCAAAATAATCTTAAGCCCAATAATCTGTCTATTCTTCGCAGATTCGACAAGACGCGTCACTTGTCCCAGTTCTCCGGACAAATATTCCAGGACAACGCTCATTTGCGAGCCGATCGATTCCGCACGCTCCACTGAACTCTCCACGCTGCGGACACGCATCTGCAGTTCATTCCTGCGGCTTCGCAGGTAAGCTTCCCTCTCACGTGTCATCATCAGCTCAAGCTGAAGCTCCGTTGCTTTCTCATAAGCAACGCGGATGTCCTTCTCGGTATAACGGACAAAATCACGGCTGACTTCTGTCAGCCGGATCCGGGAGCGGTGGTACTGAAGCTCCAGCTTGTCCACCTTCTGGAGGGTTTCATCCGTCTCATCCATCACCCGCTGCAGCTCTCTGTTCAGCGCGGCAAGTTCATCACGGGCTACCTGCAAAATTTCAAAAATCTGATATTTGCTGTTCTCCATGACTTCGATCGTATTCCTAATGACGCGGTCTATCGCATCTGCCTGGTATTCCACGGACATTTGCCCCATTTCTATCGGATCATAATTAAAGGGTTTCCTTTATATTAACATATCATGATTCGATCGTTACGGTCTTCGTATTCTGTTCCCAATTTACTTTCAATCCAAGCTGCTCCGAGACCAATCTTAGTGGTACTAAAGTCCTACCTTGAATCAATAGGGCCGCATCATCAGCGGTCTTAAGCTTGCCATTCAGTTCGAAATCGGTTTTATTCACCGTAAGCTGCATTACCTTGCCTCCGCGGAGCACCAATATTCTTTTGCTCGCATCCATGCTTGCGCTGCCGCCAAAGGCATCAAGCACAAAGCGGATCGGTACATAGGTGGTCTCTCCTTTGACGACAGGAGCTACATCCACCGCCACTTTCGTGCCATTGACGAGCATGGATTTCTGCCCGATGACCATAGACACCTTGCCAGTTGGCAGGCCCGCGTCACTTGAAAGGGAAGGCATGGTGAAGCTGATATTATCAAAAGCAACCGAGCCCGTCTTGGCACGCTCATCCTGGCCCTCTTCTACATTCACGACATACAGCCGTTTCAGGACAGCAGGGAATTTGATGCCCGAGCCTGTCAGGTCGATATTGATATTCTTCCAGCCGTTCCAATCAATAATCTTCGCCAAATCCACATACACCGTTGCACCGCTGTTATCCGTGAATTCCGCGCGCATCCAGTTCAGGCTGTTATCACCCATCACGTCAAGTGACATCGAGGTAGCCGCTGCCGGAACCGATTTGCCGGTGGTACCGTTGAACTGGGCGTAGGCGTACATTTTACCGCTGCCTGCGGTCATATCATAGGTGAGTCCAAGTACGTTGGAGCCAGCGCGTTCCCCGTTACCCGGAATGACCGCTGCGGTTCCTGTAACTCCGGCAGCATTCGTGGTGAATGCAAGCGGATAGGCTACTTTCTCGAAATTCTCCCACACAGAGGCTGTGGCAGCAGACAGGACAACACCGGTGCTAAAGCCGTCATAACGTGCAATAGCATACCCTGTTGTCGCCCCAGTGTTCACAGAGCTTACCGTCAGCTTGCCGTCCTGCACACTTCCTTTGAAACCGATGAACTCCCACTTCAAGGATGAGGCTGGCACCGTTATGGTAGCACCACTCTTCGTTACTGCTGTCACCGGCACAGAAATGGTGCTTCCGGCAACCAGCGGAGCTGTGGCTGTTCCAACGTTCAGACTGCTGAGGTCATTTCCCCCAATGACAGTAACTTCCGTGGTAGCACTGGCACTACCGCTGACAGCCTTTAAAGTAACCTTGCCTGGCTTCACAGCCGTCGCCACTCCGGCATTCACCGTAACACTGCTATCAGTTGAGGTCCATGCAGGATTGGCTGCAGCCACATCAATCGGATTATAGTACGTATCATAGCCTTTTAATGAATAGGTTGCCTGCTGACCCATCAGGAGCACAGGACTTCCGCTGATTTTGATACCTTTAACTTCACCCTGAGGAGCTGAGGTATAAATTCCGAGACCATTCACGATACTGCGCTGCTCGGTCCCATATTCCGTATTAAAGCTAAGCGTTGTGGAGGTTTCAGCCAGAGGCCGGTCAACCATAGTGGTCGAACCGCCGCCGTCGAGATTAAGTCCCTTCCACACCCCGATATTCGTCATAAAAGATTGCAGCTCAGTCAGTGACATTCCCGCACTGTTGCCATTCTTCTCCGCTGCAATGACGTACACATAACGACCGTCCTGCGAATACCCGAGTGCCGTCCGCGCACGGTAACCGCCAATGCTTGTGGTGGAACGGGAGAAGGTGGCCGCCTTGCCGTTGTTCACCAGTATCGTATGACCTCCGATCATCATCTGGAGATTAGTCGGGTCAACCTTCTGCTGCGTGGATTTAGAGATCAGAGAATACGTGCTGTCCAGATGCTGGCCGACCGCAAGGTGAGCCATAACATACTGCGCCGCAAGTCCATGCGTCCGTAGAATGTAGGCCCCTTTCGGAACAGCCATAGGAAGCGCCGCATTTGCTGATATTTGCGTTATGATACCGTTCTCTACAAGCACCTCGGTAGGTGTGGTAGAACTGTTCTTTGGGCGCTCCAGAGCCGTCCAGGCATCTGTATAGATGTACATGGCATGGGCATGGCTGTAATTGGAGCTTCCTCCCTCAGGAGTATAAGCACCCTTGTTGATTCCCGACAGCAGGAATTGGGCTCCATCTTCCGCCGTTACCATCCCTTCAAAAGAGAATTCATCAATCACAGGCTTTCTGTCATTCGTTACGGCGAAAGCGTACATCCCTTCCAGTTGCGATGGCGTAGACATCACCACACCGGACGAAATCTGTCCTCCCATTGGTGATCCTTCTCCGCTGGTTACGAAATAATCACCGTTAACCGCAGCCACAGCTCCCGTCTCCTTAGCCATGCCTCCGGTACTCTGCTTGGTTGTAAGTGCGCCTCCTTTGCCCGTCATAACATCCAGAGAGACGTAAGGATTGTTCAAATCAACCCGGATGACATCCGCCAAACCGCTTACACTGCTTCCGGAGCGGGTTGCCGTGTATTTATATTTCATCTTAATGGCGCCGGAAGTAATCACTTCCTCACCCAGCTTGCTCACCGAAAAAGCAGCTTCTGCTGCTGAGGCTACAGGTGCGTACTTAGGTCCTCCCGTAAATATACCTTCACTGCCGATAACCGGCATCAGCCAGAGTACACCGGCAAGGGATGCAGCAACCCATTTTTTTCGATTAAATGTAGTTGAAATCATATTCATGTTAAGTAGAACTCTCCCATCTCTTCGCTCTCTCTTTAGATCATCTTCAGAGTCTGGAAATGACAAGTCTATTTTCCCAGTACACTACTAATAGACTGAATTTTAGCCAAAAAGTTGCGATTATTGAGAGATTAAGAGAATAGAGTTCTGAGAGGATCAGGCAACAAAAAAGCCGGGCTTCCCTAGGAAGACCCGGCTCATTTCTGATAGTTGATGTTATAACACGCTTAATTCTTGTTACAAATAATCTGCTTTGTTCAGCATCCGCTGCAGCATCACCGCTGCCTGGGCACGTGTAGCATTCCCCTGCGGCTGGAAGACTCCGGCAGATACACCGAGGATAATTCCAGATTGATAGGCTTTGGCGACAAAATCATCACTCTGGATCTTAGACTTATCCTTGAAGACGGACAGCACCGTAGCGGATGTTCCCTTCAGTGTAATCGGATGGTCCGTATATTCCATAGCCCGAATCATCATGAGGGCCATCTGCTCACGTGTAATATTAGCATTCGGCTTGAACGTAGCATCTTTATTCCCCAGGATAATGCCCGCTTTAGCCGCAGCACCAATATAGTCACCTACTTGTGTCGAAGGCTGTACATCACGGAAGGTCTGCGCTGTCTCCCTGCTGCCTTGAAGCCCAAGTCCCCGGGCAAGCATTACCGCGAACTCCCCGCGGGTAATCTTCAGGTCCGGCTTGTAGTTGGAACCGTAGCTGCTGTCGATGATATTCTTGGTTACCAGTTCCGATACCGCGGTACGCGCCCAGTGCTTGCTCATATCGTTGAAGGAGCGAATCGACAGAAAGGCTCCCATAACCTGATTCCCCTGTGTCTTGGCATGAAGGACGGTGTAGCTTCCTACCTTGGTAAAGGTCGTCGGCAGATATGCGGCATCCTGATAAGTGGTATCCAGTCTGGCCAAGGATACCTGCGGTTCGTTCAGCGAGGCGGTAGTCCGCACACTGTACTCACCCGCTGCGGTCAAATCTACTGGCTTCGAATAATTATCATTTGCGATTGCTGACAGACGGTAGTCCACGAGACTGCTGATTTTTTGCAGACCATTATTCTGCAGTTTCGTTTCCAAATCAGTATAGGTTCCTGTCGGAACCTTCTCTAGCCGCAGGAGAAGAGAAATACTGCTGCTATCAGCACTTAGACTGCGCACGAGTCCGGACATATCAACTTTATCAAGCTCAATGCTGTACAGATTCTCGCCATAACGGATTGCGAATTCAGCCTTCTTGTTGCGGTTAACCGCGGCAGACAGCGGAGCCAGAGGCACAGATACATAAGCGGCACTCTCTGTCTGCGGCACTTCAAAGACCAGCGAAGCTGTTCCCAGCTTGGAGAGGTATTCGTAGCTTCCTGTTAAACGGTCTGCTTTCAGGTTATACCGGTTAATCGCTTGGCTGGACTTGGAATAATCACCAACTGCATTTGCCGAGTCACTCTTCAGCATAGGGATCGACTCTCCGAACTCTGCGGTCGCGAGCGTCGTCAAGTAGGACGGGCCACCCGCCACTGAGCTTGTTAGATTCTGCACACTTAGCGTTGTGAATGACGGAAGAGCCGTACCATTCAGGTCCTTGATCGTTCCTGTTCCCGCCATATAGGACAAATCGATGATTTGTCCTGTCTTCACCAGCGAGCTTAAAGTAATCTTCAACTGAGTGCCCGACACTGAAGCGGATTGAACACCGAGATTACTGCTGTCAGCTCTAACCGCGAACTGGCTCGGGGAGAAGGAAGATGTAGTTACCATGCTTTTGTTAAAGTTAACACTAAGCGTATCGCCCGTAATCGTTGCCGAGCTAATCTCCGCAACAGCACTTGCTCCCGACATCGTAACATTCTGCAGGTTAATATAACCGGCCCGGTTATTATTCAAATCACTGGTTCCCGTGGTTCCCGGTACGTAGGATACCGTAACCTTCTGATCCACGGTTAGCGCTGTCTGCAGTGTCAAAGTCACCTGATTACCGCTTACCGCAGCATCCGTCACGTAGACTACCGTGCTGCCAGCCAGAACAGAGAACTGGTTATTCACCGGAAGGTTAGTCGTGGACAAGCCCTCATTGTAGGTAAGTACGATTTTATTGCCGCTTCCGGTTGCGGTCTGCAACACTGGAGCCACCACATCATTACTGTTGCGGACATTGAAATTCGAGAACGCCGACAGATTCTGCCCTAACGTGTCTTGCAGCGGGTAGGAGCCTGCATTATAGGATACACGAACAACTCCTGAATTAGATGGTGCACTGCTCAGCGACAGATAAACTGTGCTACCGCTGGAGCTGATCGAATTAACCCCAATATAAGAACCGTCAGACGTGACAGAGAACTGGCTATAGGCGTAAGGAGATACACTCTTCAGTGAATCATTAAAGTTCAGCGTCAGCATCGTTCCGGAGACCACACCATCTTTAGGTGCAGCGAGTGCCGAATCCACGTTGTTGGATACAAGCCGTAGTGCAAAGGTGGCTGCAGCATTAGCGTTAAGATCTTTAATCGTGCGGCTGCCCCCGGAATATCCGACTTTCACTACTTGGCCTACAGCTACGCCTGAGCTTAACGTTATATACACACTGTCACCAGATACAACTGCGCTGTCCACACGGCGATACTCGTCATTCACCGTAACCGGGAAGCTGGATGCCAGCAATGCTGTTGTAGCATCCAATGGCTCGTTGTATTTCAAACGTATCGTCCGGTTATTGTCCAGAACTGCCGATGAAAGAACCGGAGCCGTTCTATCTACGGCTGTTGTGGTGAAAGTCCACGCCGTTTGTCCATTAAGCCCACTATAGACAGTAAGGGGATCGGCGGCATCCGTAAATACGCCATTCAGGATATTAATATAGTAGGTGGAAGCATTGTCGAGTACAGTGGAGCCTTGCATCGTAATGACAAAGTCCTTGGCCGTGCTTCCTGGTGTGACTGTAATCGGAACCTGAACCCCGGTACTCTTATATAGGGCGACTCCGTTAGCAATTGAGTTATCATAAATCACATTCCGGTTGAAGGTAATCCCGAACGTGCGGTTAACCGCAACCGAATCACTTCCATCTGCCGGAGACAGAGTTGCTGGAGCAAGAGGCTGCAGGCTTGAAGCTGTCGTAAAAGTCCAGGTATAGGCAGATCCTCCTGATGCCGGGAACAAGTGGTCATCCTGATCCTTGAAAGCTCCAGGCGGCACCGTGACGGTGTAAGTCGTGCTGTACAGCAGCGGACTGGATGAGGAGGCAGGTGAGACTGTAATCGTTCTGCTGCCACCACCTGTTACTTGTGTGGAAGTCACATTAACCTTGCGGGCTCTGCTGTCTGTAAGAGAACCTGGTGAAACCGTAATCTGGCCGCCTCCCGGCCACATCGGACGATCAAAGGTTAGCTGCAGCGAACCTGTTGGAGAAATATTGGCTGATGCATTGACTGGAGTCACACTAGGTACAGGTACAACGGCCGTCCCTTCCGTGCTGAAGCTCCATATCGCTCCGCTTGAAATCCCCCCGAAGGTCGTGAAATCCGTATCACGGATCGCATACTTATCCACAAGGACATAGTAACTGGTGCCGGTGGTTAGCGTAACTCCTGTTAAGGCGAGTCTCACTGTAGTTCCGCTGGCATCACTCGTAAGAGACACTCTTGGATCACTGGATGTGATATAACTCGAAATTGGCGTATTGCTTGCGGAAGCAATTAGTTTAATTGTGCCGCTCCCTTTGAGAAGTCCCGGCTTGCTAAGTTTAAAGCTCAGCTCAGAAAGTGAGCCGCCATTGACCCTTGCGTTGTTAATCGGTGTGAAGCTTCCCGCTGTTATCGCCGAGTTCACCGCAGGATCAGTAGTGAACGACCAGCTTGCAGCCAGTGAATTCCCGCCTGAGCTGTCCTTGAACGCTCCCGCTGGAATACTTACGGTGTAGGTCGTATTCGGCTCAAATTGCAGACTGGACAGCCATTTCACATCGAACTGCGTGGAACTACCCAATAACCCAGATGTAAGCGGCACAGAAACAAAGGTAGTTCCGGTACTCTGCTTCGTTATCGTTACGTCGCCGCCTACTGGAACAACGGTCCGGTCGAAGTTCAGCTTAAGATACTCAGCTACGCCTACTTCTGTTTGTCCAGCCGACGGATAGGTCGACGTTATCGCAAAATCAACTGCGGCATATGCTTTCGGTGCCTGTACTCCTATATAAGGGATTCCATTACCTAGCAGTAAGCTTCCGGCCAGAAACAGTGCCGCCCATCTTGAAGTTCTTCTGTTCATGCGGTTAAAGACTCCTCTCGAGCTCGTCAGTATGTATAGAGTTTATTTCGGCTAAAGTGCTTCCAAAGTTTAGCGGTTTCTTTCGTCCCGAGGTAAGCCTGTTTGATATTTCAATATCCTGGCACAATAAAGACCCGTAAGAAGAACACTTCTTTCGAAGCCATTCTCTTACGGGTCATCTTAATCATAAAGCGATAGAATTAAATCTCAGCTTGGGATCTCAGCAGCTCCGCTTTATCCACGCGTTCCCATGGCAGATCGATATCCGTACGTCCGAAATGGCCATATGCTGCGGTATACTTATAAATCGGTTTACGCAGGTCGAGCATGGAGATAATTCCAGCCGGACGAAGGTCGAAATTGCTGCGGATCAGCTCCACCAGCTTCTCTTCACTTACCCTGCCTGTCCCATAGGTATCCACGTTAATGGATACCGGATTCGCTACGCCGATCGCGTAAGCCAATTGAATTTCGCATTTATCCGCCAGACCTGCCGCTACGAGATTCTTCGCAACGTAGCGAGCCGCATAAGCTGCAGAACGGTCTACCTTGGTCGGATCCTTACCGGAGAAAGCGCCCCCGCCATGGCGGGCATATCCACCGTATGTATCCACGATAATCTTACGTCCGGTCAGACCTGCATCCCCCTGTGGACCACCAATTACAAAACGACCGGTTGGGTTGATGAAATATTTAGTCTCCCCATCCAGCAACGTTTCAGGAACCACCGGCAGAATAACATGCTCTTTAATATCAGCCTGAATCTGCTCCAGAGTGATCTCTTCAGCGTGTTGCGTCGAAACTACGATCGTATCTACACGTACAGGCTTCTCATCCTGATACTCAACCGTAACTTGAGTCTTACCATCCGGGCGCAAATAAGGCAGAGTACCGTCCTTACGCACTTCCGCCAGGCGGCGGGCAATCCGGTGAGATAAAGCAATCGGCAGCGGCATAAGCTCAGGTGTTTCATTGGTAGCGAAACCAAACATAAGCCCCTGATCCCCAGCTCCGATATTCGCAGTCTCTTCGGCAACCTGTGCAGGATCCCGGCCTTCCAGAGCAGCATTAACACCCTGCGCGATATCGGCAGATTGTTCGTTGAGCGAGGTGAGTACGGCACACGTATTATAATCAAAGCCATAAGTGGCATTGGTATATCCGATTTCCTTAACAGTACTACGCACAATGGCCGGAATATCCACGTACTCCGATTTGGTACTAATCTCCCCAATGACAAGCACCAGACCTGTAGCCACCGCGACTTCACAAGCTACACGCGCATTCGGATCATTCGCCAGGAATGCATCCAGCACAGCATCCGAAATCTGGTCACAAATCTTATCCGGATGCCCTTCCGTAACCGACTCGGAAGTAAACAGATGGCGTCCTTGAATCGACATGAATTCAACCTCCCATATTCAAATAATGGCAATTTCTATAGCCTAATAAAAAAACGAACCTTCTCCATATGGAAAAGGTTGTTGGTTTTCCTCAAAAGAATATTAACGCATTTTAGAAAGAGTGTCAATTCCAGGAATTAACTGATGTCACAAAATTCACCTAATCTTCTTTTTTTATCGAAAAAGCGCCTGTTCTGCCTGCCGGACAAGCCGTTTTGTCATTTCTCCACCCACCGAACCATTCTCCCTTGAGGTTAAATGGCCCAGATATCCACTGCCCATCCCCATAGAACCCGAAGCTCCAAGTTCCGAAGCGAATTCGGTATCCGCGCCGCCACCCATCGCTGACCCATACAGGCCAAACTCGGAAGCGACTTCATATTGCATCTGCTTAAGCATCTGTTTACTCTCTGGTACCACCTTGCGATTATTACGTGCCATAATTGCGCACCTCCTGATAAATTATAGATTACAGGAATATTGTGCGTCCGGCAGAATCCCTTCAACCCCGTTAATGGTTGGGAGGTATGGAAATGTAATCTGTACGTATGTTTCGTAAGCAATAAGGACATCCTAGATTATATATAGGAAGAAATAAAGCTATTGCAGATTATAACCACCGCGAACCATAACGGTAAGCCCGAGGGTTTGTCCATTCTGTACAGTAATTCCCCGGCCTTCACGCGGGAACGAGAGCAGGTGATTCGATGGAGCAACTTGCCCATTGGTCAGATCCTTGCCATCTGTGAGATCGGCAACACCATTGGAATCAGTGGAATAGATAATGGCTTTGCCTGCGCGGACAATAAATTCTGCTCCACCATAGGCGATAAGAGTTTGACCAGGATTGACGTTAACGATTGTTACAGAATCTGAGCCAGAAGAGCCCGAGCTTGGTGCCTGAGTTGCGGATGGAGCAGTTGTAGCTGTTGGAACAGAGCCGCCTAATGCTTTTTGAATTTGTTGATCTACGTAGCTTTTGGTGACGACAGGGTCATCGGCTGTGCCGGGTTGAGAGCCAACACTTGCGCCGTCGGCGGTGGTTAGGATGGTTCCGGCAGTAATGGCTCCCACAATAAGTAAAGCAGCATTAATAATTTTATATTGAATCTTAATATTACTCACCACTTTCTTATTTCAATAATTAATTCATAGTCAACGATACCATTAATTTATAAAGAAAAACCCTGCTGAGATTTCTCTCAGCAGGGCATCCCTAGACTTTTAGAGTCTATTCAAATTACTTAGCTACAGCAATTGTTACATCGCCTTTTGCATGATTATTGATCGAAGATGCATCAGTTGCATCGGTCGAAGAGAGAAGTTTAACTTGGATATCTTTTGCAAGATCATCGACTGTCAATGCATTAGTAAGCGTGATTACAAAAGTGTCACCAGCAGTAGTACCTACATTAGCAACTGGAACAGCTTCACGTTTTACACCACCAACATAAACTTCGAAGTCAACAACGGATCCACCGGTCAAAGTAGCAGTTGCCAAAGCTTCAGTAAACTTAACTTCGATTGTTGATCCACTAAGGAGACGTGCAGATTTCAAAGCAGGCGCTACATTCTCAACGAAAGGTTGAGCAAACGTAATGGAATCCATTACAACACCAGCGCTTGAAGCTACGTTTCTAATAGTGAATGCACGAGTTGCAGATACAGAGATAGCATCTTGCTTAAGTGTCAAGCGAACTGTAGATTCATTACCAACGAAGATTGCTTTTTCAAATACAGTTTCGCCATCTACTAGGTAGTTGTTCACATTCAAAGCTGTAGCAGCGGATACTGGTTTATCAAATGTTACAACGATTTCGTTAGGAGTAGCTGCTACTTGAGCAGTATATCCGTTGGAAATTCCGTTTGTAGTATCAGCATCATCCAGAACAGCTGGTTTAGCAGTAGAAGCAGATGCATTCCAAGTAAATGTAATCACTTTAGCAGCAGAAGTGTTCGGTGTAGTTGCTTTATCTTGAACAATACCTGCTGGCAATGTAGCTGTGTAAACACCTTTACTTTGTCCAGCCAAAGAAACTTTGATTGTGTCAGTTTTAAGGTCACCATCTGCGTCATAAACAGCAGCGGTTCCAAATGAAGTTACTGCATACTCAACATTGTTATCAACACGTTTAACACTAGTCAAAGCATTGGCAACAGCGTTCAAAGTAACGTCAGTATCATCGAAAGTAACATACAGGAAGTCACCAATAACTTCTGTTTTTGTTACAGCAGGAGCAGTTGTATCAACTGCGAAGTTAACAACTTTAACAAACGCAGTGGTTTGTTTGTTTGCCGATGCATCAAAGAAGTTGTTAACACTTACTGCATTCAATCCTGCTGTTGCAGGTGCTGCAAGAACTACTGTCAAAGTTTTTCCATCAGTGCTACGTGTTACAGAAGTAACACCGCCACCCGCGATGAGCTTGCCTGTATATCCGCCTACTGTGAAGTCACCATATCCATTTGCTGGAGTAGTTGCATCTGTAATTACTTTCTCTGAGAAATTAATTTTGAAAGTATTCAGTGAAACAGCAGTTACACTCTCAACAACTGGCTTAACAACATCAGCATTAGTTCTTACAACAGTGAAAGTTTGGGTTCCAGCGAAGTTACCATACAAATCCAATGCTCCGAATACTTTTACTGTGTAAGTTTTGTTAACTTCTGCATTTGTCAGATCAACCAGAATATCTGTGTCGCCATTAGCAGCGATACCATTAACAGATTGCAGTCCTGCTGCAGTTACATCAGTTGTGCCATCGTATACTTTAACAGCTGTTCCAGCCAAAGCAGTCATACCTTCGGAGAAACTTACTTTAGCTTGTGTGTTAGAAGTATAACTTACAGCTCCAAGTGTTGGCGCAGTAGTATCAGCAAATGTCAGAGCAGTAGAGAAGGTAGGAACTGTCTTACCTTCGATTGTCAAAACATCCTTAACAGCAAACAAATACGCAGTATTATTTGTCAGTTTGTTAAGAACTGGCATAGTGATCAGAACTGATTTCTTATCTGCTTGAAGTTCAAATGTAGGCGATCCTGGAATTGCTGAACCATTCAGTTGGTAGTTTGCAGCAGTTTCAGCAGATGCCTCATTCAAGACTTTGTTATAAGTAACCAAGAATTTTGTTCCGGCTGGAGTGGTAACAGATACAACCTTAGCAGATTGCAAAGTTACTGTGCTGGAATAGCTAAAACCTTTGTTTGTGAAAGTGAATGGTGTAGCAACGTTTTCCACAAGTGCAGTTGTCAATGTAACAGTTGCAGTGGATTTGTCAGCGAAAGTCACCAATACAGTAGTTGCATTCAATGCTTCAGTAGAAGCGATTGCTGGCTTGGATTGATCCATATCAATTGCATAAGCTGCGCCGATTGCTACTGCGCGAGTTGCAGTTGAAGTGTAAGTCAATTCTTTAGCCATCAGACCTTTGTTGATAACTGCTTGAACATAGCCTTTAGCCCATGTTGCAGCATTGTTGTCAACGCCAGTTGTTGGTACTTCCAGTTTCAAAGCGCGAGCCAATACAGTCGCGATTTCTTGAACTGTGATTTTACCGGATGGATCAAAAGTAGTTGCGGATCTGCCAGTCATCAAACCTGATTTGTTAACAGCTTCGATGAAACCTTTAGCCCAGTGTGTGGAATAGTTCTTGTCTTTGAAAGTTGTAGTTGTAGCTGTTGTGTCCAGGTCGAACAGGTTAGCTACGATTTTCGCGAACTCAGCGCGAGTCAAGTCTTTTTCAAGATGAGCTTGACCGTCTGGGAATCCACTTACGATACCTTTCGCTGCAAGAGCTGTAAATTGTGCGTCTGCAGATGTTGCAGTTTCACCAAACGCCACAGAGGCAAACATCGAGAATGCCATTGCTGTAGATAATGCTACGGATAAAATTTTCTTCATAACCTTTTTTTCTCCTCCTTGGACAATCATGAACTTGGTATTTTCTTTAGTTGGGTAGCTCATGTCACTCATTAGCCGATGCACCCCCTTTCCCGAGTTGAGCATAGTAAGTATAAATAATGTCTGTGACGGGTATCACAGAAACTGGTAAACCACATTGTGGGCATACCTATAGTAGAACGCTAATTCTACCTTAGCATTATACTATGTGCCTCTAGTCACGTAAAGCTAAATCTTCCCAATTGGGGGTTCGGCTTTCGTACATCGCCGCTTATAGGGCCGCTGTACTGTGACTCTACATCTTAAACGCAGATGGTTTCTAAAAGTTGCGCTTCTTGCAAAAAAAATTTCAAACTTGTTATCTTTGTTACCTCGTAGCATCCCTACGTACAGTGAAGTTTTAGTGATTCAAACTCTTTCTAGTACTGGCTGGCTACGGGAATCAGTATAGCATGGCGATTCAAAGAGCGTCATCCTACAATATTTGTTAAGTAAATAACCCATATTCACCCTTATCAAACGCTGACTTTTCTATCGTTAACAGCAAAAAAAGCGCCGGCAGCGGCGCTTTTCTTCTATATACCTATATCTTAGCGAATCTTCATGGACAGCATAATGAGTTCCTGACGTTTCTCCGTGCTCGAATTCACACTAGCATAGAGATTCTCAATTGCTTCCTTGTTGTCCTTGTAGGTCTTCTCATGCTTGATGGTGGTATGGGACCAGGCGATGAGCGAATTCTCGGCAACGATCAGATCGTTATATGCATCGTGGAAGCCTGTCTCCTGCACGAGCTGTTCCATAACCTCCTGGGTAATCTCCATTACTGCCCGTTTGGCGGCAATGACTTTCTCCATTTCCTTGGCTCTATTCTCGAACTTGTTCTTCGCTTTTGTGTAATCCAGTTGTGCTTTGGATAAAATCGGTTTCATCGATGGCTTTCACCTTTCAGAACATATTAGTGTATACGTTATTGTACCGTATCCCGCCGCATATTACAAAGTCTAATGTCTCCGGGAAGCACAAAATATTACAAAAATGCCGGTCTGCGAGTATATTCGCAGACCGGCATGTCTAAAGTCCCGTTAATTAAAGTTCTTAGGGAAGATTGCCGTGCTCTTCTGCAAGAGCGCTACAGCGATTTTGCCTGCCTCTGCTCTTGTCAGTTTACCCTTTGGATTGAAATTGTATACAGGCTTCTTCTGTCCGGTGACGGTAATCGGATTCCCTTCCATGATCTTCGCCTTGGAGACGGCCTCGATCGCAGGGCGGGAATAGAATTCCATGCTGCCAGTATCCACAAACGATTTGCTGAGACTGGTTAACAACTTATCGTTATTCAAAGACATCTTAAGTTTCAGCGCCCGGGCAATCATCACGGCTGCCTGCTCACGGGTTAGCGAGATGGTAGCCCCAAAGAATCCGTCGCTTAGCCCGGTGACAATACCGGCTCTGGCTGCTGTTTCAATATGAGCGTAATCCCATGTGGCTGCACTGGATTCTGGCACGATATCGAAGAAGGTCTGTTGATCTTCATTGTAATCCAGCGGGATGTTAAGTCCCTCTACGAGCAGCGTAGCGAACTCACCGCGGGTTGTGGTGTCATCTGCGCCGAATTGATCCGCACGCAGATTCTCCATAATACCTTTGGAGTACAAGCCGTTCAAGATGTTTCTTGCCCAAGGATGGTTGGTGATATCGTTATATCCACGGCGAAGTTTCATGACGGTGTAATATCCAAATTCATCAAATGGAACGGTAACCGTATGACTCTTCGTATCTACTTCACCGCCAACATTCTCCCAGACTCCTTTGTCTGTATATCTAAATACTGTTACGGTAGATCCAACCTCATCAACAATGTTGTTGCCGAAGGACAGAGTCAATTCTCCGCGCTGGGAAGGAACGATTTTGCGTTCATAATCATAACGGGTGAAATATCCTTCTGTGGAATAAGGCGCTAGACCGTTAGTTGCGGCAATATAGCCTGTAACTCCCTTGTTCCCCTTCTCACCCAGACCACCGCTGATCCAATAAATATCGGATACACGGGAGAAATTAATGGTTGAAGCATTGGACGTAAAGTATTGGGTCAGTTCATCCGGGATATCAATCCCTGTCGCGCCTAATGGCGTTCTGGCATCCAAATCGACATTTATGGTATTGCCATAGTCATTCTTACGTTCCACGACACCATCCTTCGGATCGGCGATACCGAACAAGAGCTTCGTATCCGGATAGTATTTAGCCGCCCCGGAGGTCGTGTAACCCTTCATCAGGGTTCCTTTCGGGAAACTAAGTGTTAGTCCCTTGTTAAATACACTGTACTTCGTTGCCACTTTCTCCGCCATATACTGTGTATCGATCTGCACTGCACTAGCATAGTAGACATTGACGGTAGCATTCAGTGTAGAATCTGCACGGATAATCTGAATTTTGATTGCTGTTGCCTTATCCGGCTTCAAACCTACGAAATCATAAACAAATCTGTCTTTAATGTCTGCACGTTTCGTTGCTTCATACTTATCGATCATTACCTTCGTTGCACCTTCGGCTTCAATATCGAAACGAACAAAGTTCTTGTTCACTACGATTTGATCGCCTACGGTTGCTACCGGAGAAAGTATACGGTAAGGTGTCACTTCACGCTGCACTTCAAGGCGCTGCGTGGTACGTGCTCCGGTGCTGTTAATCAGCTCGAGAGTATACACATGGCTTCCCGGGGCATCAAATTTGAAGCCGGTAAGGCGAAGCATGAAGTCTGAGCTGTTACCTGCATAGGTATAACCATAAGTCTTGCTACCATAAGTAAAGCTGTCTACAGGTATTAACTTATAAGCTGGCTTCAGCATTTCTCCGGCACCTGATACGTTGGTGGAGAACATAATCTGGGATCCATCATAAATATTCAGAATGGTTGCCCCGCCACCCCGCAGCACAATATCGTAGTCCTGCTGATTGGTCACATATTTCTCATCTTTATACAAGAAATCAGTCGTCAGATTCAGAATCTTGCCAAGGGCATCCGCCGTATAATCGCTTAGCTTGGCGGAGGTAAAAGCAGGCCCGTTCTTCAAGACCGGGTGAAAGGATTTCAAGGTAGAACCATTAGTATCAATTACATAAATACGGAGCTCTTTTCGGATTTCCCGGCGATTACCGAGTGCATCCTTAGATATTCCGACCAGAACAATAGTGTTCTCTCCGTATACCAATGGACCCGCTTGTTGAATAGGCATCGTTTTATTAAATTTTGTCTGAGTAGTAGTTACTCCCAAATCCATCGTCACAGAATCCGAAATGCCGTTAATAAACATTTGTGTACTTTCAATGTTCTCGAAGCCAAGAAATTCACCTTTAATGGATAACGTGTTAGTCATATCCGAGCTAAACGAATAGGTCTGTCCGTCATATAAACTTTCCACATAGATATAACTCTTGGTTACATAGGTGATCGTTACATCCGTCTTCGAAGCTGAACCATTGAATTTAAAGCGAACTGATTGTTGTCCTGTCGAGAAGCCGGTAACCTGATACACTTGTTCATCAGTACCTATGCCCGTTACCCCTACAGTGACAGGTGTTAGACTAACTAGATTGGGACTAAGCGGCAGATAAGCAGCTGATAAGGTTTTGCCACTTAGGTTGGTGTTCCCTTTGACCAGGATATAGAAGTTACCGGAATCTACTTGTGCCTTATCTAGAGCTAACTTGGAGGCTAATGCTACATCGCCTGTTCCGGAGTAACCTTTAAGATAATACAGTTTGGAGATCACAATCTCCCCTGGCAAGTAGCTATACGTTCCTAATTTGGATGCCTGAAAATTACCCGCAGTGTACTTAACACCCACAATAACTTGTGTGGAAGAAGCGGGTATTACATAAGTCGTTCTGAAGGTTACCAAACGATAGGCAGGGGTTACTCCATCAGCAGCTGGAATGATAATCTCATCATTCTTATCGCCAACATTCTCAACCCACTTACCCGTAGTAGCATCCACACCATAGGACTTCAGAATATTGAAGGTTGAAGGTGTAGCGCTGTTATTTATGGTAATTACCGCATTATTCTCAAAGTCAGTACTGTTGTAGGGCACCAGCACCTGACCGATTATATGCGTAGTTCCGTCCTCAGCACTGGTTATGGTAGGGGTGCCATCTAATAAATCACTCACAATAAACGGTTTCGCCACTGACCCGTCTCCCTGCACAATCTTAAGATCCGTAAACGGTTTAGCTGGATCGAAATAGTACAGAGACCGCTTGATTGTGATGGAGTCTGAAGCATTCTGGATTACAATAACCATATTATTGTTACCGGATTTAAGGGCAAGCGCTGGCGAGAAGAAGGTACCGTCTTCCAACAACGTTGTCTGCAACGCAGTACCGCCATTGACCGCTACGGTTACTTTGGTAGCATTGGCTACAAGTCCTTTCAGTGTAACCGAAGGATTCGAAACGACAACCTGTGTTCCTTCATTGAGGTTAATCGCATTGCTTCCTCCGCCGATTACCTGAAGGGATTGAATGTACGGAATTTGATCATATAGAACATAGAACGACTCCGAACGCTCAAGCAAGCCCTGCATCCCGGAGAAGGTGATTTTGTTATAGCCGGAGAACAAACTGAGTCCGCTGGTCGTGAAGCGGTTGCCCAGTCCATTGGTTGAGTCTACATTCACGGCGCCTAGAATGACATGCGCTGAATCAGTAACCCAATTGCTTCCGCTCTGAGTGAGCTGTTCCACTTTGACCTTCATCGTGGAAGCCGTTACCTGAGAGAATGAACCTGTTATCGTCATGATACTACTACTTGTTTTATATACAGCCGCACGAGTAAGTGTACTTTGGGTAAGTGAAATGGTGCTTCTAAGATCGTTGTCGTCCGGACTGAAGTATTGTGTTGATGTTACTGCTGCCGAGACGGGTCTGGCCAAGCCCGCCGGAATTAGCGAGACGACCATAGCTGCCAGCAGCAGCCACAAGAAAGGTCTCTTGATGCGTTGCATGTGTATATCTCTCCTTTAGAATCATATTCTTGTTACCCTCTTTCTTCTCTATCGGTTTAGTCCCGAAGTAAATTTAGGAATATAAACAAAAAACTCATCCTAAAGTGGATGAGTTTAGTCGTTTAAGGTAAAAATTACAAAAATAATATCGTTGCGTCCTAAGATTTGGAACTTCTCTCCGGATCAAGCTTCACGCGCATTCTCATAATGAAATCGAGAAGCGGACGTTTCGTCTTGCCGATGAGACCGGTAATCTCTGCACCGATCTGCAGGAAGAAGAGCATCACGCAGATGACCACAAAGGTTACCCAGTTCGCTTCATAGAGTGCAGCAGAAGACTGGATAACGGCCAACACTCCGAAGAAAGCAGCAATGCCGTAAATGATCAGCACAGTCTGGCGATGGCTAAAGCCGAGCTCGCGAAGACAGTGATGCAAATGGCCTTTGTCTGGTGCAAATATCGGTTTCTTCTGCAGCTTACGGCGCACAATAGCAAAGAATGTATCTGACAGCGGAACACCGATAATCAGCAAAGGTGTAATAAAGGATACGACCGCGATCTGCTTAAATCCAAGCAAGGCCAGCATAGCGAGGCAAAAGCCCAGGAACAGTGATCCGGCGTCGCCCATAAAGATCTTCGCTGGATGGAAGTTAAAGAACAAGAAGCCTACAATACTGCCGAGGAGCAGTATACACAACATGGCAACCGCGACATTACCCATAATCAGAGCCATCACAGCAATCGTAGCAATCGCAATACCGGATACACCGGCTGCCAGCCCGTCCAGTCCGTCAATCAGGTTCACAGCGTTCGTTACCCCAACGATCCAGAAAATGGTCAGCGGGATGGAAATCCAAGTTTCAAGCGTAGAATACGTATTATTAAAAGGGATATTTACAAAGTCCACAGTAATTCCAAATCCGAATACGACAATACTGGCTGCAGCAATCTGGCCCAGCAGCTTCACCTTGGCTGACAGCTCGAAACGGTCATCCAGACCTCCAAGCAATACGATCAGTCCGCCGCCGCTAAGCAGCGCTTTGATGAAGTTAGCCTCCCGTGGAGTGAAATCATACGGTATAAATTGCAACACGGCCAAGAGGCCTAACACAAACGCCAGGAAAATACCTAATCCGCCAAGGCGAGGCATAATCTTCGTATGCACTTTACGGGCATTGGGCACATCTGTGGCACCAACCTTGATGGCGAACTTCTTCACCAGTGGTGTCAAGCATAGTGCGAGACCCATGCACACGATAAATCCGGCGATGTATATGATTAACATTTGATCAGTCGACCCCCATTTCTCTACCGCATTGAATTATACGCTGATGTAAAAGTAAATTCCAATTCTGAAATTGGGCTATTTTTTGCATTTTCACAGGGAATATCGTCATATTACACAACTTTTGTGACCTTATCTTTGTCCCGCAGTACTTTTAATGCGAATTTCGGCAGCGCAAGCATTCTCCGGTAGCGTGTCGGCTCCTTCAGCAGCCGGTAGAACCACTCCAGCCGCAGTTTTTGGAACGCTTTGGGCGCCCGGCGGCTTTTGCCGGAGATGACATCAAAGCTTCCACCCACACCCATCATCACGGGGATGGCCAGCTTGGACTTGTATTTGGCGATCCACGGCTCTTGGCTGTCCGCCCCGCGGGCAACAAACAAGATATCAGGATTGGCAGCCATAATTCCAGACACAACGGCCTCATCCTCATCCGGTCCGAAGTAGCCGTCACGGAAGCCGACAATCACGATACCAGGGTATTGCAATTGTAATCTTCGGGCTGTCTCAGAGATTACTTCAGCGGTTGATCCGAGCAGATACACCTTCCACTGATAGCTTTCTCCCGCCTTCAGTAATTCATGTAGGAGATCAAAACCTGCTACACGCTCCTTAACTGGATTACCACAGTGCTGGGCCGCCCAAACCACTCCTGTTCCGTCCGGAACCACCAATTCTGCTGAGGTCATGATCTCCATGTAAGCCGGATTCTCAAGTGCACTCATTACCATGATCGGATTGGCTGTAATTACCTGATGCGGCCTCCGGGAAGTAATTACTCCAGTTAAATAGGCCACTGTTTCCTTCAAATCAAGTTTGCTAACGGAAATCCCGTAGATAGGCACCGTGGGTATAGCTTTCATCTCGCTCACTTCAACTCATCCTTTATGACTTAAATATCCGGCGATATGCCGGGCTGGCGCTTGCGCCTGGTGAACCAGGGTGGAGATGGCTTCCTCCCGTTCATGCTTCCAGCCTGTTGAATTCTGCAGCAGCTGACCGATCTCAGAAGCGATCTTCCCGCCATCCAATTGTGCTGTTGATCCTACCGGCTGACTTCCGATCCGCTTCAGGAAATGGTCAATCTTCGGATCATAGGATATGCCCATGAGCGGCACCCGCTGCCCTGCGGCATAAATCAGGCTGTGAAGCCTCATGCCCAGCAGAACGGAACACTGAGCAACCTCCCGCAGCATGTGCTGCGGGTGTACAGCATCCTCACAGATGCTGACCATCCCGCCGCTTTGTACTACTGACTCTCCTAGGCGTTCCATAATGTAACGGGAAGCTTCAATATCGGAAGGCAGATGGAAAGGCAGAAAGCGCAGATGCAACGGCTGCGCAGATGCAGCCTCCCGCAAGCCTTCAGCAATCGCGTCCAGCTCACGCCGGTCGCCCTCCCAGAACCGCACGGATATCCCGATCACCGGGATAGCGGTTTCCAGCGGTTGATCCCCCAAGCCCTTATCCTGCACAGGTAAAGATAAACCCATAACCGGGTCAGGCACGACCTCGATCTTCTCTCCATCCAGCCCCATACTGGCTAGCAGACTGCGGGATTGTTCATCCCTCACAGAGATGTACGCGCATTTACGAAATACGGCTTTAATCAGCGGATGGAACAAAGGTCTGTTCACCGGCCCGATTCCCTGGGCGTAGATGAAGGTCGGCTTGCCCAGCCACTGGGCAAGCTTGATAATCCCAAGGTAATAAGGGATGGTCTTGCTTCCGGTCACATCCTGCAGCAGGCTGCCGCCGCCGCTGATAAGTCCTGCGCTGTCCATAAGCGCCTTGCGGACTTCACCAAGCTTCATGCGGTGTACGGCTTGAACTCCGTATGTGGCTGCCGTCCACTGCGGATCAATGGACAGCACAACCGGTTCTATTCGTATTCCGGAAGCCTGCGACTGTTCCTGAAGTGCGATAAGGATCGACTGCAGAACCGCTTCGTCACCGCTGTTGCGGTAGCCGTAGTAACCGGATATTACTATTTTTTGAGCAGTGGGGACCATCGTTTCCAACACCCTTCAGCAATCTGCCATGCAAGTACGGCAATTACACCAATGATGGCTCCTAGTCCAAGGCCCAGTAGTCCGCGGATCAGCGAGATCAACAGCGGAGAATGGATATGGGCAAATGTATCTACCATCGATAACTGGCCAATGACAGCGATAATCATGAGGAAAGCGGCATTGCGGTATCTAAGCGCAAGGAACGCTCCCAGAATGAACATCGGATGGGCCAGAAGGAATTCTTTGTTCCGCGGACGGACATGAACCGTGTTCTCCAGGAATGTGCGGAATGACATCTCCAGTGAGCTGACACTGCCGTTATTACCGGTACGGCTCAAATAATAAAGACCAAGTACACCCACAACGCCAGCCGCGACGACCATCGCAAGCGTAACTGGCGTACGCAGCAGCTTACCAGTCTTGTTGAAAGCAAACTCCCCACGGTACAAGAGCACGTACAGCCCTACAAGCGCTATCGGCGCAAGATGCAGCAGACTGACTCCGCGGAACTGTTCAAGTACAAGACTGTAAGTAATATTGTTCAGCAAAGCCACTACAAACGGCACCGCACTCAGTGAGATCAGCGCTGTCTTCACGTACAGTACAATACTGTGTGCGAAGCGGCGCTGCGGACTCATCATGGCATACAAGCCACCCATCTTCACCTTCTTGCCGGACAGATTCCCGGCAGCCGAGCCGCGCAGTGGCGGACCGAGCGCATTCAGCTTGCGGATGGCCAGAATCGTTCCGACCGTTGGAGCACTAATCGCTGTGGCAAGCGCGAGCGCCTGCTCGAAGAGAGCAGGTTTCAGCACCATAAGTCCGGCGCTGCCAAGCAGTCCAAGTGCCCAAGCCGGAAGCGTCAGCCAAGGAATAAAGTACGAAATCATCAGCGCAACCATCGAAACCGCGCCAATGACAGCAATCAGTTTGAAATAACGCTGGAATGAGGAGTCCACAACTTCAAAAGCTGTAGCTTGCCCCATGGTAAACCCGTTGTCTTCAATCTTCTGGACGGCACCATCCGGTCCGCTAAGACTGGTCACAAGGTTGTCCAGCGTATCCGTAACCTTGCCTTTGGTCAGGTCACGGGATGCAGCCGTATTCAGATACAGCATGCGGATATTGCGGTCTTTCGTTGCCAGAGCGAACCGGTCGGCAATGACCTCCGGATCCAGTGCTGAATCCAGATCACTCAGCGAATAAAGACGGGCCACATTGTAATCCAGCTGATAGGACAGTTTATTGAAGCCCTTCTGCTGCGATTTCAAATTCTCGATGGCGGCAATTCCGATGCCGCGCTCCTTGAGGAGCTCGGCAAATCCGGCTACACTGCCCAGGTGCGCGTCATCAGAGAACCCTTTTACCGTATCCCCTTCAAACAGAATGCGTGTGACGCCCACCGATTTATAATAGTCGAGCAGCTTCGCTACAGACTCCTGATTATAGGCTATAGAGTCCACAAGACGCGGAACGATATTAAACCCTTTGTCACGCAGCATTTCGATCGTAACCGGATCAGGCTGCATCGGCTTCAGCGTAGCATCCTCCAGTGGTGTTTCAATTATTAACCCCTGCTGCCCGCGCTGACTCCATTCTCTCGTAGTAATACCGATAGTGCTGAAGGTATCGCGGATAACTGGTGCCAGTGCATTATAATTATCACCACTGGTAAAAAGCACATACGTGTAGTTCTCATTCTCCTGCACAACAGTGTCCGTCAGTTCAGCCGCATCAATGGAATTCCACAGCATGACCTTACGGGCTTTGCGCAGATCATCCAGGGTGCTCTCATACACAGCCATACTCTGTACACCGGCACTCTTCAAACGGTCAAGCTGCTGATCTATATAATCCTTCGGTTTGGCCTGGTAGCTGGCTACGTCCACCAAATCCCGATAATCAAATACAATTTCAACTGTCTTGGAGGATTTCTCCGTCTGCAGGCGGTCATAGGCGACAGGTAAAGCCGCTACCAATCCTACTACAACCATAATCCACAGCCACTTTCTTGAAGCTGTGTTCCAACGCTGCCATTTTTGCTGCACTCCAAGTACCTCCTCTTTCAATTCTACCCTTTAAACGCCGTCAACCCGTCCCATAACCTGCTGGGTGAGCGCAGCTACTTTATCCTTGGCATTCTGCAGCGACTCGCCCCTTACCGCAAAATAAACCTTAATCTTCGGTTCCGTTCCGGAAGGACGCAAGCAGAACCATGATCCATCGGCGAGCATATATTTCAGCACATTCTCCTTCGGCAGTCCGTTAATGCCCTGCGAATAGTCGAGAATTTCAGTTACAGCTGCACCGGTGATTTCCTGCGGCGGATTACTGCGCCAGTCGTTCATAATGCCCTGGATTTGAGCCACACCGTCTTTACCCTTGAGTGTGCGGGATTCCAGGCTCTCCAAGAAGTAACCGAACTGCTCATACAGCTCTTGAAGCACATCATACAGGGTTTTACCTTGAGCCTTATAATAAGCTCCCGCTTCAGCAATCAGCATCGCTGCAAGTACAGCATCCTTGTCCCGGGCATAGTTGCCCGCCAGGTAACCGTAGCTCTCTTCATAGCCAAACAGGTAGGTGTAATCACCAGAGGCTTCGAACTGGGTCATCTTCTCCCCGATATATTTAAAGCCGGTCAGGGTGTTAAATACGGTTGCTCCGTAATGACTGGCTACCGCAGCACCCATCTCGCTGGTTACAACGGTCTTCACGACCGCCCCGTTCTTCGGCAGCTTGCCTTGCTCCTGCAGACGGCTGAGGTAATAGTGAATCATCAGAGCGCCGGACTGATTGCCGGAGAGAACAACAAACTTCCCTTCATTATCACGCACCACTGCACCCATCCGGTCTGCATCCGGGTCGGTTCCGATCAGGATATCCGCATTCAGTTCCTCGCCCAGCTTCATTGCGAGTGTGAACGCCTCCCGCTCCTCAGGATTCGGCGATTTCACGGTGGAGAACTCAGAATCCGGCTGCTCCTGCTCTGGTACAACAACAACATCGGTGAATCCGATCTTGGACAGCACTGAGCGGACCGGAAGATTGCCAGTACCATGCAAAGGGGTATAGACAATCTTGAAATCCTTGCCCAGACCTGCCTTTATCTCTTCACGGGCCACACTAACAGCAGCTACGGTATCCGTGAAGGCTTCATCTTCCGCCTCACCAAGCCAGTGCAGAAGACCTTGGCTCTCCGCTTCTTCCTTGGAGACACGTTTCACGGCATCAAAGGAATCCACTTCTACTATGTAGGAAATGACCTTCTCCGCTTCATCCGGAACAAGCTGGCCTCCCTCCGCGTTATACACTTTGTAGCCGTTGTATTCGGGAGGGTTATGACTTGCCGTAATTACAATACCCCCTGTTGCTTTCAGATGGCGCACACTGAACGAAAGCTGTGGTGTCGAGCGCAGGGAAGGGAACACATGAGTCTCGATTCCGTTGCCTGCAAGCACAAGCGCAGCTTCCAGTGTGAATTCAGGGGAATACCGGCGGGAATCATGGGCGATGACAACAGAGGGTCTGCCCGCCCCGTTATGCTGCTCCAGGATGTATTTAGCGAAGCCTTGCGTTGCTCTTCCGACGGTATAACGGTTAATCCGGTTGCTGCCTGCGCCAATCACACCGCGCAAACCGCCTGTACCGAACTCGAGGTCTCTATAAAAACGTTCCTCCAGTTCCTTCTCGTCATTCTCCAGAGCGCGAAGCTCATTCTTGGTCACTTCGTCCACCAAATGATCTTGGAGCCAACGCTCCAGGGTTTCTGCGGCTTTCGGGCTTAATTGTGTCATATGAATCTCTCCTTCTCCATGTATGTTTGTGTACACATTAACTCAGAGCGAACATAATTTCACCGGAGGCAACCACTTTGCCATCTACTGTGGCTGTGGCTTGTCCTTTACCAATGCTTCCTTTCAGACGCGTAATTTCAACTTCGAGTTGCAATGTGTCTCCCGGCACTACCTGTCCCCGGAAACGGAAGCCGTCAAGACCGGCCAGAAAACCAATCTTGCCGCGGTTCGCTTCGACACCCAGAATAGCAACAGCTCCCACTTGGGCCAGCGCTTCTGTAATCAGAACCCCCGGCATTACCGGGTACCCGGGAAAATGTCCGGTGAAGAACGGTTCATTCACAGTTACGTTCTTAATGCCTACTGCCCGTTTACCCATTTCAATCTCGATAATCCGGTCCACCAGCAGAAATGGAGGCCGATGGGGTATAATTTCCTGAATTTGATTGACATTCATCATTGGGATAAGAATCCTCCTTGGAATCGTCTAAACGACTAATTCTTGCCGTAATGCATAAATACGGGAACCTGCGGTAAAAACTATATCCATCCTTCACTCCCTGCAGAAGTGTAGGTTCAGATAAGGGGCTTTCTCCAGCGCAGAAGAGCAGCATTTGCGGAGAGGGCCCTTTTTACCAAATATAAGCCTGCAAGCCCCCCTCATTATACATTTTTCCGCATAAAAAAGAAAACTCCCTTGTGTCACAAGAGAGTTCCCTAGAGCCCCCAAATCGGGGGGAATGTATTGTAATTAAGGAGCAAAAACCAGATCATATACATGCTTCCAAGTACTCCATTCAAACACATCAGCAAGTTCCTTCTTGCCAAGAATCACGTATCCGGCGGCCATTCCGCCTCCAAGCGCTGCTGCAAGCAGCAAGGGAATCAGGAACACCTGAATAATCCCCCATACGGGAACCCTGCGTTTGGTTGTGGCCGGCTGCTGCTTCTCTTCCTGGTCCATCTCTAGCTGTCCGTTCTCTTCCTGACGACTCATTCCTTCACCTACCCGCGCATGTTATTAGCCAGACCTTGCATCTGATCGCTGGAGGTAAGTGACCGGGCTGCCAGTTGATACGTGCGCTGAAGCTGCATTAGTTCCGTCATTTCTTTATTCAGATCGACGTTAGATTGCTCCAGCCACCCGGAACGTACACCTACTGCCGATGCTTCATCTGCTGCTCTTTGCACGAATGCCTGCTGCTCTGTCACTCCATCCGCCAACACATAGAAGTTACCATCTACAGCACGCAGGGAATCTCTGCTTGTCGGCTCTACAATCATTAGTCTTCCCGCAACTTCAGGAGTAGCATTCTCATTTGTTTTGGTTAGGACCTGACCGCTTTCGTCAATCGCCACACTAACTCCAACCGGAACCGAAATCGGCGTACCCTCCGAGCTCAGAACAGGATTATTCGTGTTGTCTACGAGAATCATATTGGCTGGGTCAGTGGTGTCCGGTGTGAAATGGAAATCACCTTGACGCGTATATGCGGTACCGCCATTCACTTGTACTCCGAACAAACCGTTGCCCTGCAGCGATAAATCGGTAGGATTGCCAGTCTCCTTAAGCGTACCTTCTTCCCAATTGTCGGTAATCGAAGGCACCCGCACACCAAAACCAATATTGAAGCCCATCGGCATGCTGCGGCCTTCCAGCTTATAATCATCCGACTGCTGCTGAACACGGGTCAGAACATCCTCAAATGAGGCTTCCTTGCTCTTATACCCATTGGTATTCAGGTTGGCAATGTTGTCGGCAATAATATCAAGACGCTGCTGCAGACTGGACATGGAGACGGCCGCACTTATTGTGGAATTATTCATGAAGAGCTACCTCCTAAAAGCTTTACGAAGTAAAGCTCGCTTCGTAAGCATAGTCTATATTTTGCCGACATCGTTGACGGCCTTTTGCAAGCTGCTATCATAAAACTGGACAACCTTCTGATTGGCTTCATATGCACGATATGCGGCGTTGAGATCGACCGTTACCTGTGTAGCATCCACATTGGAATTCTCCAGATATCCCTGACGGACCTGCAAGTTATCACCATCAGCCGCATAGCGGACCGCTGCAGCCTCCGGATTCTCAGCATGGAATACACCATTACCGTCACGCACGAGCTCCATCGGTCTGGTCACAACACTTACCCCTAGCCGAGCTGTGGAGCGCTGACCTGTATTATTATCAATGAGAAAGCCCTGTCCGTCTACCATGAGGCCATCCTCTGAAACCTTAAGACCATTGCCAAAGTTATTCAAGTTGAGCGGCTTTCCGTTACTGTCCAGAACCTTATATCCTGCCGAGCTCAATACTTCCCCTGTTGGGCTTACCGAGAATTTACCATTGCGTGTATATAGCACATTGCCGTCGTTATCCTGTACGGTGAAAAAAGCCTGAGGTTTATAGGTTACCTCTCCGGTTGTACCGATATGCTTGCCTGAGCCGTCGAATATCATCGGCGCGCCTGTTTCGGGATCAGTCAGCTGTAAATCGGCGGAAAGTGCAAAATCGACAGTCTTGCCGCTTTCGATCAGATCCCCCTGCAAATACTGGGAGACGGATTGTTCGGCGAACACGCCTGTGTTCAAGCGGCCGATGGACTTGCTGGTACCGCCCTGCATGGCAGTGACCAGTACATCCGGAAACGCATGGCTTACGCTGTCAACCTGCTTGTACCCCGTTGTATTTAAATTGGCGATATTCTGCGTTGCAGTGTCATGTCTGCGCTGCTGCGTAACCATCCCGGCTGCAGCGGTATATAATCCTCTAATCATGAGGGCAGTCCCCTTTCCAAGCTCATAGGCTTATTATCGGCAGAACTAGAATTTTTTCTTAATCACCTTGTCCAAATGATCCAGCATAATTCCCGTTCCCTTCACTACACAATGCATCGGATCTTCCGCAACCCAAACCGGAACGCGCAGCTCATCGGCGAGAAGCTCGTCCAACCCGTTAAGCAGTGCACCGCCCCCGGTCAGGACAACCCCGCGGTCGATAATGTCAGCTGATAATTCAGGCGGTGTCCGCTCCAGCACAGACTTGGCCGCCGCCACAATGGATGAAACCGGATCCCATAGTGCTTCCTGCACCTCGCTTGCGGAGATGGTGAGGGTCAGGGGCAGACCGCTTACCATATCACGGCCGCGGATATCCATCTCGGCCTTCATCCCGCTTGGACGCACGGTGCCGATTGTCAGCTTGATGTCCTCAGCAGTGCGCTCCCCGATCAGCAGTTTATATTTCTGTTTAATATATCTTAAAATGGCATCGTCGAACTTGTCCCCCGCGACTTTAATCGAGGAGGCGGTAACGACGTCGCCCATAGACAATACGGCTACGTCCGTCGTTCCGCCGCCAATATCGACGACCATGTTCCCGCTAGGTTGATAAATATCCATCCCTGCACCGATAGCAGCAGCTTTAGGCTCTTCTTCCATGTATACTTCTTTAGCCCCGCTGCGTTCTGCCGCTTCACGGATAGACTTCTGTTCTACCGAAGTAATGTTGGTGGGCGCACAGATCAAAATCCGGGGACGTGAGTACCAGGTACGGCCACCGACGCGGTCGATGAAATATTTCAGCATCATTTCAGTAATTTCAAAATCTGCGATAACGCCATCCCGCAGCGGACGGATCGTTGTGATATTGCCGGGCGTACGTCCAACCATGCGACGTGCCTGCTCTCCCACCGCAAGGACCTTCTTCGTGTCACTTTCAAGTGTGACTACAGAAGGTTCATCCAGAACGACTCCTCTCCCTTTGACATGAATAAGCACATTAGCCGTGCCGAGATCGATTCCGATATCCTTGCTAAACATAGTGAAAGAGCCCCCAAAGTGTTATTTTGATTAAAAAATACGGATGTTAGTGCTAAATTTAAAAGTACCATACTTTAGGGGAAATTCACAACGTATAATGCCTGAAAAATTCCTGAAAATTCCGAAAATGTTATGTCTTCGACGCTACAGCCACTTCACGCTTTTTTCCAGTCGTTTTTTTATATTTAATCTTTGTAGCTTCTCCCCCCCGAAGATGGCGTATCGATTTGTGATATTCGAGAATGTGCTTCACCTGATCGGCCAAATCAGGATTGATCTCGGGCAAACGCTCAGTCAAATCTTTATGCACCGTGCTCTTCGAAACACCAAATTCCTTGGCTATGGTCCGGACCGTGTGCCTGGTTTCCACGATGCAGCGTCCGATTTTGATCGTACGTTCCTTGATGTAATCGTGCACGCTCCCGCCTCCCAACTGTGGATAGTTTGGTACATTATATGAGGGGCGGGCCTATATATTCGCGCTTTCAGGACGTGACAAGCCCGGGGAGACTCATTTTATTTCATGGACAACTAGTTCATGCGGGAAAACCTCTGCTTGGATTGAAGCGGAAGGGGTGGGGGAGGCGCACTGTGTTACTTGGTAAGTATCCGCCCGGGGAAAGTTGCACGCGCTATGATCCACAAAAAAATAAGGCAGGGAGAAATCCCCCGCCTTATCCGCACTGCTATTAACGACCCGGGAGCAAATCCGAAGGATTCACAGGTGCACCATTCTCATGCACTTCAAAGTGTACGTGGTTGCCCAGGTTCTTCTCCATTTCGTTACGGCCAGACGCCGCCAGCGTATCCCCTTGCTTAACCTCGTCACCTTGTTTGACTTTGGTTTCGCCTACGCTTTGGTACACGGTCATCAGATTGCCCGGATGGGTAACTTCAATGACGGTACCGATGACTGGAACATCTTCAACTCTGGTCACTTCACCGCTGAGCGCCGCTTTGACATCAAAGGTCTTGTTGTCTTCGCGGGCAATATCGATTCCGGCGTTCGGCAAAAAGGTGTCGTTATATTCCACCATGGCTTCGATATGGTTCTGTTCGGTTCCATTCTCATCATAGTACGGCTTAACGACTTCCACCTCACCCGGATTCGCTACGGGCCAAATAATATCCTCGGCTGACGCAACAACTTCCACAGCATCCTGATCCCCGGTTGTATTTCCGCTCACATCGTTGGATACCGAAGTATCTTGCTGTGAGACAACGGTGGCGGCGTCATTAGTCAGCGACTTTTGGCCGGCATCCTGATAGACCCACACCAAGGTTAGTATAATTGCCGCTGCTGCTGTGTAGACTGCCGGGAATACCCAACGTTTCGATAACAGTCTGTTCCACGAAGAAGGCTGTGCGCCCGATTCTCCCTGATTTTTTTTGAGAGACTCTTCATGGTTTGGTTTGTTTTTGTTCTGTTCATTCATATCCTATCACCTCAGTAACCAGTGTTACCGGGCGTTTGGCTTTTATACGTATCTTGCAAGTTATTTTATCAGAAGAGTTGAGACTTGCGTAAAAGAAATTCCGCTGTAATAGTATTTGAGAATCCGCGTGGCCGTTTCGCCCTCCTTCGCCATTCCGTTCGCGCCCCATTGGCTCATGCCGACCCCGTGCCCGCTGCCGTAGGTGGTAATGGCAATACTGCCGTTCTTTATCTTCCAGGTGAACTGGCTGGAGCGGAGCTGCAGCTTCTCACGAACCTCCCGCCCGGTAAAAACGGTTCCGCCGATGGAAATCTCTTTAATCCGGTGCCCCGAAGTTTGGGAGAGCACCTTGATCTGCGGCGCCTTATCTGTAGAAGCCGACAACGTCTTTGTCCTCTCATACTTTGTGGATTCTCCGAGAACGGGAACCGCCCCTTTGCCGGAGGATGTACTGTGAATCCCAAGCCTGGCTAAAAAGTCGGATGTTCTGAAGGTTGTCGTAACGGCAAATTTCGGATCAATCTCTTTCTCCCACGGACTGGCTACGCTGCGAAGATACGGCACCTCCGCGCTCCAGTACTCCTCCGAGTTCTCCGTATACCCTCCGCTTGCAGAGAAGAAGGAAGCCGTAATCGGCTGACCCTTATACGTCATGACAACCCCGCGCGTCTCCAGGACCGCGCGGCGGAGCTTCGCCAGCTCGGCGCTCTTGCCGCCGTGCTCCCACTCCCGTTCCAGCTCAGCTTTCGATACGTAAGCCTGGTGGCTGACCGTATCGGTCACATCCGCGCCCGGAACGGGGATGCCGCTTGTGTCGCCGGCGACAAGGCGGCGCAGGATGAAGGTGCGGGCCGCGACGGCCTGGGCTTTGAGCGCTTCCAGCTCAAAGTCCGCCGGCATTTCGGCCGCAACCACGCCGGTGACGTAGTCCTCCAGCGGCAGGCTCTCTATTTGTCTGCTATGCGACAAATAGACGCGAATGACCGGCTGCGTATCAGCAGCCGGGGTGTCCGGAGCGGCCGTAGCCTCAGGCACGGCCGGAGCAGGTGTCGGCCCGCGGTGCAGCGGGACGATCACCAGCGGCAGCAGCAGCGCGGCCAGCAGCGGCGCTGCGAGCCAGACGGCGGGGACGGCGTGCCGGAGGCGCCGGGTTCCGCTGGGAGGCGGCGACCACCGCCGCTTGCCTATGCGCCGCCGCCAAACACGGAAATCTTTCATCTCTATCGGCCCCTTTCATGTGCTCTTCTGATTCTTATAGATATGAATTATGAAGAACTGCTAGAACGCCAAGTGAGAGAAAGAGAGTCGATTGGAATGTTAATCAGGACATAAAAAAAGACTGCAGCGTAATCCTACCACCGCCGCGAAAGCGGTCAGTTTATGGATTACGGTGCAGTCTCTACGAATAAGCTAACAATTATACCCAGGTTGCCTGAACTTGAAAACGCGGTTTGGCTTCTTCCGCCTTATGCGATTCGTTCTTAACCACTTCAGCTTTAACAGCCTCTTCTTTGGCAGTCTGCATTGCTGGTTCATCCATGCTGATCCGCCAAATATCCGCACCAAGCCCGGACAGCTTCTCGGCCAAATGAACATACCCGCGGTCAATGTGATGCGTTCCGCCAACTTCCGTTGTACCTTCCGCAACAAGGCCCGCCAAAATAAGCGCAGCTCCCGCACGAAGATCGGTAGCGCACACTTTAGCACCCACCAGACGGGCATTGCCCGTTACAATTGCGGAACGTCCTTCGATCTTAATCTCAGCGTTCATATTGTGGAATTCGTCGACATGCATAAAACGGTTCTCAAATACGGTTTCGGTCACGACACTGGTACCTTCGGAACGAAGCAGCAGCGCCATCATCTGTGATTGCATATCCGTAGGGAAACCAGGGTACGGCAGGGTTTTGAGATCTACGGCTTTAAGCGGCTTATCCCCAATAACACGGATACCATTCTCGTCAGGGATAATCGTCACGCCCATCTCTTCCATCTTCGCAATAACCGGACCCAAATGATCTGCAATGGCACCTTCCACATACACATCTCCGCCAGTGATTGCAGCTGCGGCCATGTAAGTACCTGCTTCAATACGGTCAGGAATGACATGATGTTTCACACCATGCAGCCGTTCCACGCCTTCAATACGGATCATTCCTGTACCCGCACCGCGGACAATACCGCCCATGCCGTTCAGGTAGTTCGCCAAATCCACAATTTCCGGCTCTTTCGCCGCATTTTCAATAACGGTAACGCCTTCTGCCAGAGCAGCCGCCATCATTATATTTTCGGTTGCACCTACGCTAGCCACATCCAGGTATACCTTGGCTCCACGCAGACGCCCGTTGCTTTTCGCTTCAATGTACCCTTGGCCGAGACTGATCTCTGCACCAAGCGCTTCAAACCCTTTTAAATGCTGATCAATAGGACGTGTTCCGATCGCACAGCCACCTGGTAAGGAGATCCTTGTACGACCTAATCTGGATAAAAGAGGACCCATAACTAAAAATGATGCCCGCATCTTACGCACCCACTCATAAGGTGCCTCACAGGAAGATAATTCTCTTGCATCCACCTGGATAATATCGTTCTCGTATGTAACCTCTGCTCCCAGAGATTCCAACACCTTGCTGATTGTCATAACATCATCAAGCGGAGGTGCGTCAACAATAACGCTTACCCCTTCTTCTGCCAATAGAGAGGCGGCTATGATCGGTAGTACGGAATTTTTTGCGCCGCTAACTTTCACGCTCCCGGTCAATCTGTTGCCACCGCGGACGATAAATTTGCTCATTACGGTTCCCTCCGCGCCCATTATTTCTTGAATAAAATTGAATTAAAAAGTCAAATGCTACAAGTTGCCATTTCCTGTCGATCTGCCCCGTATTACAGGGAGAATCCTTAAATTTCAGTGTTGACATAATAAATTGTTATTATTCGGCGGATTATCGCCAAACACCTACGACATTAATAACCTAACTACCCGCCATTAAAACATGTAACGGATCTGGCCGCTCCAGCTCAGATAATCAAGCAGGAACCCCGCGACAAAATGACCCAGTACAATGGCTAACAACAAATGCAGAAGACGCCCTTGTGGACTCTTGGGATATCTTATGACCAAATCGAGCTTAAGGTTCTGCAATGCCCACCAAGATAATGCAACACAGAGTAACGATATAATCATTGACATTAGCCCGCTAGTACCTATGTTTTGAGATACACCGGGTATCAAATCCTCCACCTGTTCACCCTCCGTGTTAGTCATACTCGGAAATCGACTCTTATATCATACTTGTGTAGTGGAAAAGAATCCAGTACTTTTACAAAATTCATAGTTTCTTATTTTTATACCGTACATACGTTCCGAAATCCGCATCTATAAGGCTATTTAAAGCGTTTTTATGCTAAAAAAAGCAGTCAAGCCCTAGGGCCCGACTGCATGTATATAACTATTGTCCTTTACCTCCGGACACTTTAATCCGTGTAACAGCACGCTGCAGGGCAAGCTCTGCACGGCGGTGATCGATAGCATCCTGCTTGTTCACGCTCTTGAGGCGGCGCTCCGCACGTTCCTTAGCAGCTTCCGCACGTTCAATATCGATATCCACAGGAAGTTCGGCACTCTCAGCTAAGATGGTCACCTTATCTTTACGCACTTCAACGAAACCGCCGTGAACGGCGATTGTGATCGTGACACCGTCTGCTTTGACGGATAAGGGAGCCACCTGAAGCGGAGTTACAAGCGGAATATGTCCTGGCAAAATGCCCATTTCACCTTCTGCACCACGCACGGTCAAACTGCTCACCTGCTTGGAGAATACGAGGCGTTCAGGTGTGACTATTTCCAACAAAAAGGTGTTCACTTCCATTCCTCCTAAATGCTTTACGAAGTAAAGCACGCATCGAAAGCATCATCTAAGCTTTGAGAAGCAAAGCTTGCATCGAAAGCATCAACTTAGCTTTGCGAAGCAAAGCTCGCATCGAAAGCATCAACTAAGCTTTACACAGTAAAGCTTTCATCGAAAGTACTATCGCACCGTTCAAGATTACATTGATTTCGCTTTTTCAACCGCTTCTTCAATCGTACCTACAAAGAGGAATGCTGCTTCCGGAAGATCGTCATGCTTACCATCCAGAATCTCTTTGAAGCTGCGCACGGTTTCTTTAATCGGCACGTATTTGCCTTTGAAACCAGTGAACTGCTCGGCTACGTGGAACGGCTGCGACAGGAAGCGCTCAACCTTACGGGCGCGGGCTACGATAACCTTATCTTCCTCACTCAGCTCATCCATACCCAGAATCGCGATGATATCCTGAAGCTCTGTGTAGCGTTGAAGCAATTGCTTAACGCCTTGAGCTACGTTGTAGTGCTCTTCGCCAACGATTTCCGGTGCAAGCAGACGGGAACTGGAAGCCAGCGGATCTACTGCAGGGAAGATACCTTTCTCGGAGATTTTACGCTCCAAGTTGGTTGTAGCATCCAAGTGGGCAAACGCCGTTGCTGGAGCCGGGTCAGTATAGTCATCCGCAGGAACGTAAATCGCCTGGATGGATGTAACGGATCCTTTTTTGGTGGAAGTGATGCGCTCTTGCAGCTGACCCATTTCTGTAGCCAGCGTAGGTTGGTAACCTACCGCTGAAGGCATACGTCCGAGCAATGCGGATACTTCGGAACCCGCTTGGGTGAAACGGAATATATTATCGATAAACAGCAATGTATCGCGGCCTTCCACATCACGGAAATATTCCGCCATGGTCAAACCAGTCAGTGCAACGCGCAGACGCGCGCCTGGCGGCTCGTTCATTTGTCCGAATACCATTGCTGTTTTCTTAATAACACCGGAGTCGGTCATCTCATGGTACAAGTCATTACCTTCACGGGTACGCTCGCCCACACCAGCAAATACGGAAATACCGCCGTGCTCCTGTGCGATGTTGTTGATAAGCTCCTGGATAGTTACGGTTTTACCTACGCCGGCACCGCCGAACAGGCCGACTTTACCGCCCTTGGCATAAGGGGCCAAGAGGTCAATAACCTTAATTCCAGTCTCCAGAATTTCCGCTTGCGTCGACAGCTCGTCGAACGTCGGAGCAAGACGGTGAATCGGGTTCTTCTCGGCTGCAACGATTTCTTCGCCGTTATCGATCGGATTACCCAATACGTTAAATACACGACCAAGTGTCACTGCGCCTACAGGAACCGAAATTGGGCCGCCTGTATCCAGTGCATCCAGTCCGCGAACCAGTCCGTCCGTAGATGACATAGCAATACAACGTACCAGATTATCACCCAAGTGATTGGAAACCTCAAGTGTTAAATCTATCTTGCGGCCATTTTGCAGGCTGGTTTCAATCTTAATAGCGTTGAATATGTCGGGCAGCTGGCCGCGTTCAAATTCAATATCCACAACCGGACCCATAATGCTTACAACGCGTCCTTTGTTCATCTCATATTTCCCTCCTCGGAAGCTGTTACCTACGAAGAAACGACTGCGCCGTCCTATCAAGAGCCTAAACTCCTAAAACGCGGATGATAACACACCCGCCTAGACGGCACCCGTCTCCCGTTAATATAAGACAGAGCTAAGCACTCCGCTTAACCTAACTTATATCTTAAGACTGCGCGTTCGCTCCGGCTACGATCTCGGTAATTTCCTGTGTAATAGCCGCCTGACGGGCGCGGTTGTACGTCAGTGTAAGTTCCCCGATCATTTTGGACGCGTTCTTTGTTGCACTGCCCATCGCTGTCATTTTCGCACCCAGCTCACTGGCCTTGCCATCAAGAATTGCGCTGTAAATCAAAGTTTCGGCGTATTTCGGAAGCAATACTTCCAGTACGCCTTCCGGTGAAGGCTCGTATTCGTAGCTGGCGGTGACTTCATGTTGTTCTGAAGTTCCCACTCCATCCATCGGAAGCAGACGATCTACGGTTGGCACCTGGCTGATCGCATTGACAAAGCGGTTGTAGCAGATGTACAGCTCGTCATATACGCCGTTCTCAAACTGTTGTACCGCCGAGTTTGCAATAGACTTAATGTCAGCAAATTTCGGGGTATCCGAAAGCTCGGTAATCTCCTCGACAATCGGATATTCACGGCGGCGCAGGAAGTCACGGCCCTTCCGTCCGATAACGAACAGGGAGTACTCGTCCTTCGATTGATGCCGTTCCGCGAGGAGCATCGTCACTTTCCGCAAAATATTCGCGTTATATCCGCCTGCTAGCCCCCGGTCCGAAGTAACGATAAGATACGCCGTCTTCTTCACAGGACGGCTAACCAGCATTGGATGCTGGATGCCTTGTGTGCCGGCAGCAATGCTGGATACGACCTCTTTCAGCTTCTGCGAGTAAGGACGGGCAGCTTCTGCTTTCTCCTGCGCCTTTCTCAGCTTGGAGGCAGCAACCATCTCCATCGCTTTGGTGATCTGTCTGGTGTTTTGAACGCTCTTGATTTGACGTTTAATATCACGCATGCTTCTTGCCATGATTTCACCACCTTAAAGTTTTGACTTTAGTCAAAACTAACTTCGTAAGCATTTTCTTAGCTTTGACGAAGTCAAAGCTGACTTCGTAAGCATTCTCTTAAGCTTTGACAATAGTCAAAGCCTCTTTATAAATCTATCTTAGCTGGTTGCGAAGCCTTTTTTGAACTTCTCAATCGCTGCTTTAAGTGCTGTTTCGTTATCAGCCGTAAGATCCTTAGTATCCGTGATGGATTTAAGGATTTCGGATGCGCTGCTGTCGATAAATGCCAGGAATTCCTTCTCGAAGCGTCTAACGTCTTTGACTGGAATATCATCCAGGTGACCTTTAACCGCAGCGTACAGGCTGACCACTTGGTGTTCAACTGCGAGCGGCTGGTTAACGCCTTGTTTCAGGATTTCCATCATGCGCGCACCGCGGTTCAGACGGGCTTGCGTGGATTTATCGAGATCGGAACCGAACTGGGAGAACGCCTGAAGTTCGCGGTATTGTGCCAAGTCCAGACGGAGCGAGCCGGCAACCTTCTTCATCGCTTTAATCTGAGCCGAACCCCCTACACGGGATACGGAGATACCTACGTTGATCGCAGGACGCTGACCGGAGTAGAACAGATCGGACTCCAGGAAGATTTGACCGTCGGTAATCGAAATTACATTCGTAGGAATGTAAGCCGATACGTCGGAGGCTTGTGTTTCGATAAATGGCAGAGCGGTTAATGAACCACCACCAAGTGCATCACTCAGCTTAGCTGCACGCTCCAAAAGACGGGAGTGCAGATAGAATACATCACCCGGGAATGCTTCCCGGCCCGGAGGACGGCGGAGCAGCAGGGACAATTCGCGGTAAGCGGAAGCTTGCTTCGAAAGGTCATCATAAATGATGAGCACGTGTTCGCCTTTGTACATGAAGTATTCGCCCATTGCGCAGCCTGCGTATGGAGCGAGATACAACAACGGTGAAGGCTCGGAAGCCGACGCGGTTACAACGATGGTGTACTCCAATGCGCCATGACGGCGAAGAGTTTCCACAACCTGTGCTACTGTGGATTGTTTTTGACCAATAGCAACGTAGATACATTTCATGCCGTTGCCTTTTTGGTTGATAATAGCATCGATGGCGATTGCCGTTTTACCCGTTTGGCGGTCTCCGATAATCAGCTCGCGTTGTCCGCGTCCGATCGGTACCATGGCGTCAATCGCTTTAAGTCCAGTCTGCATTGGCTCATGAACCGATTTACGGTCAATAACACCTGGTGCGTTGTTCTCTACCGGACGGAATTCAGTCGTTGCAATAGGTCCTTTGCCGTCTAGCGGCATACCAAGAGGATTAACTACACGGCCCAGAAGGGCTTCGCCAACAGGAACCTGCATAATTTGTCCGGTACGTTTAACTTGATCTCCTTCACGGATCTCAGTGTACTCACCTAGGATAACAACGCCGACGTTGCTTTCTTCCAGGTTGAGCGCCATGCCCATTACGCCATTGGAGAATTCAAGCAGTTCGCCTGCCATTGCATTTTCCAAACCGTAGACACGGGCGATACCGTCGCCGACTTGAATGACGGTGCCGACTTCGGCAACTTCGATATCGGCTTTATATTGCTCAATTTGACTTTTGATCAAAGTGCTGATCTCTTCAGGTCTGATGCCCAATACCCTCACCCCTATCTTCTATGCTTATCATTAAAGGATTTCTCGAGACGTTCCAGCTTCCCGGAAAGACTTCCGTCATACAGCGTATCGCCGATATAGACTTTCAGTCCGCCGAGCAGGCTTGTGTCGACCACATTAGTTACACGGATCGTCCGGTTCACCAACTGGCCAAACTCAGCAGCCACATTAGCTTTCTCCTCTTCGCTCAGTGCGTAAGTGGAGTAAACCGTAGCATCGCCAATGCCTAGAGCGTCCCCTTCAATCTTGATGTACGTCTCCAGCAGATCGGCCATAATATCGGTTCTGCCCTGCTCTACCAGCAGTTCTACAGTGTTCATCACCGTTGGTGAGACCTTGTCTTGAAGCGCTGTACGCAGCACGTTCAGCTTGTCGGATTCCGAGATGCGCGGCGAAAGAATAAACCGCTTCACATCCTGGTCGAAATGAAGCACTTCGACAACCGCCTTCAACTGTTCTTCCACTTCAAGGGTGATCCCCTTATCAACAGCCGCACTGTACAATGCTCTGGCATAGCGTTTGGCAACTACCGTATCGCGGCTCATGATCGGCCTCCTACCTCTTTGAGGTATTGGTCAACGAGTTGTTCCTGTTCGCCGTCAGCACGTACTTCTTTTTCAAGCAACTTAGAAGCAATACGCACGGAAGCCGTTCCCAGCTCGCTGCGCAGCGCATCTACAGCCTTGTTCTTTTCGTTCTCGATATCACGAACAGCCTCGTCTTTAAGGCGTGCCGCTTCTGCTTTGGCTTGCTCCAGAATACGGTCAACCTGGTTATTGCTAGTCGCCTGCGACTGTTGAATAATGCTTTGTGCCTCCTGACGCGCCTGCTGCAGAGCTTGTTTCTGTTCTTCTACATAAGAAACAGCTTGCTCTCTGGTTTTCGACGCTTCATCCATTTGCTGCAGTACCAGCTCACGACGTTTTTCCATTACGGAGAACAACGGACCGAAAGCATACTTGTTCAGCAAAAGGTATAAAATCGTGAAGGCAATGATAGCCAATACGAGAGACTCCCATTGAAATTGCAATGCTAGACACTCCTTTCCGATGCACGTTCATGTGTAGATCGTTCCTAAAAAGAAGGCGCGGAGGGCTGTGGCCTTCCCCGCCAATCGTTTGTAATTATTAAGCGCCAGTGTAGAACATGAACGCAAGAACTACCCCGATGATAGGCAGGGCCTCTACGAGTGCCACACCGATAAACATTGTAGTTTGCAGAGTGGATTTTGCTTCTGGTTGACGGGCGATACCCTCTACCGTTTTGCTGACGATCAGACCGTTACCAATACCAGCGCCCAGCGCGCCCAAACCTACTGCAATTGCAGCTGCCAAATAAGCCATAACTCCCATTGTGTAAATCCTCCTCAAAGATATGTTTTAGTGTGTATTAATGAGCCAGACATGAAGTTTGCTCCCGCCTTGGCATAAATCTTAAACTCTTTGCAATCGTTCTTCTAGTGCTCCTCATGACTCTCCAACATTTGTGAAAAGTAAACCATGGTCAGCATAACGAAGATAAACGCCTGGATTGTACCTACAAACAAACTGAATCCCTGCCAAATGATCAGGCCCAGTACAGAAGCTATCCAACCGCCCCAGCCAAGCACTCCCATCCGGAGGATGACCGATATCAGCACCTCGCCGGCAAAAATATTACCGAATAGACGCATACCATGGGTCAGCAGCTTTGATACCTGTTCAATCAGGTTAATCGGCAGGAAGAACGGGTAAGGCTGAAGATAATGTTTGAAGTAATTCTTGGTATTGCGGGTGATCCCTAAGAAGTGAGACATAAGGAAAATCAATCCGGCAAGACCCATAGCTACAGCAGGATCGGCTGTCGGTGATTTCCACCAGGCAACGCCTACCTCCGCTGGTTCTTCGGCAGTACCCGAACCCTCAGCGTGGAGTTTATCCAGCTCCTTAGTTACGGATACGATTTCGTGGCCGAAAATAGTAGCCTTATTCGCATCATGATACTCTGTGACCACACCCAAAGGTAGCCCAAGCAGATTCGCTACAAACAGGAACATGATGAGCGTAAGACCCAAAGAGAGAAATGGTCTGCCCTTTTTCATATCCATGGTGCTTGAAATCATGCCTTGGACGAATTCCACTGCCCACTCCAGGAAATTCTGAAGTTTGCCCGGATTCTCTACTGACAGGTTGCGTGTTGCCAAAAGCGAGAGCACTAACACGATAGTACAGGTCACTAACAGCATTAACACGATCGAAAGATCGATATGTAAGCCGCCCAGCATAATGATTGGTGATTTATGCATTTTTCTCACCCCTTTCTCCGTTGCAACCTTTAACTTTCTCTTCGCGAAAACCCAAGCCCTATTATAATAAGAAGAACTGGAGCCAAGAGCAGACTGCCGGCTACCGCAATCATGTGAAAATACTGCGGCGCCCTAAAAGCCACCATTACGCCTAAAACACTAAGCGCAGCGCGCGTTAAGAAACCAAGACTCATGCGTCTTTTGCCTTCTCCTGCCATTGTATCCGACACCTGCCGGACCTTATAGCCCAGGTAGATTACATTGATGCAGCCGATAGCTCCACCAAGCGCCATCCCCAGAGGTATATTCCGGTGAGACGGAATTACAAACGCAGACAGAACGCAGATTACCACGAAGCAAAGTGTTGCTAGTGCCAATACCTTGCGGTATCTCGACAGTTCATCCATCACTTTCCTCCATGACAGCTTTAATAATGAAGACGACGCCTGTTATTCCACATAACACACCCAAAACAACACCAAGCGCCACCCCAAGTCCCGAGCCATCCCACCTTCGGTCGAGCCATGCTCCCAAGAAATAACCGCCTAGTGTAAAGGCGGCCAAATCAATACCGACGGCACTGACGAGACTCATCGCTTTAAACGCTTTCCCCGTTTGATTTCGCGGTTCTTCAGGCTTGCCAGGATTCTTCATTTTCAACACTTCCTTCGAAGTCCCATTCATTTTACTGAATGTTACAAGAGTTTGTCAATCCAGCGAAAATCGCGGGTTTTTCGGATGAAAGTATGAAAATAATCACAGCAAAACTCTCCAAAACCATATAAACCGTACAGTTTGACTGTATGTTGAATTCAAACATTTCAGAATAGCAGTTTTAGGCGTTTGCGTTGTCTTCTGTGAACATTCTGTGAAATTCTTCTGGACGTTCTTCTTTTACTCCGAAATGGTGCAAAATCGCATTGACAATTCTCTGCGAAGCTTTGCCATCTCCGTACGGGTTGGCGGCCCGGCTCATCGACTGATAGAGCTCTTGATCAGTCAGCAGAGCATGTGTCCGTTGATACACCTTCTCCTCGTCCGTTCCCACCAGCTCAAGCGTGCCAGCCTCAATGCCTTCCGGACGTTCCGTTGTGTCACGCAGTACAAGCACCGGAACTCCAAAGGAGGGCGCTTCTTCCTGCAGACCGCCAGAATCGGTCAGTATGAGATGGGTATGCGGATAAAAATTGTGCAGGTCCACTACATCCAGCGGATCAATCAGCTTGATTCTAGGGTGTCCGCCCAAAATCTCATGCGCCGGTTCCTTGACGGCCGGACTTGGATGCACGGGATAAACAATGGCAACATCTTCAAATTCATCAGCGATTCTTTTGACAGCATGGAAAATATGACGGTGCGGTTCGCCTTGTGATTCTCTGCGGTGCGCCGTCATCAGAATTAGTCTTTTTCCAGATGCAAAATCCAGTACGGGATGCCGGTAGTCCGGCTGTACGGTATATTGAAACACATCCGTCACAGTGTTGCCTGTGATATAAATACTTGACTCTTTCTTATTCTCGTTTCTCAAATTACTCGCTGACCAGTCGGTCGGAGCAAAGTGCAAATCTGCCAATACACCTGTCAATTGACGGTTCATTTCTTCAGGGTAAGGGGAGAGCTTGTTCCATGTCCGAAGACCTGCTTCCACATGCCCAACCTGAATCTGTTGCAGAAATGAAGCATAGCTGGCCAGGAATGTGGTGAGGGTGTCACCATGCACGAGTACCAGATCAGGTTTCGCTTCGCGAAGCACCGGTTCAAGACCTTCCAGCACCCGAATGGTAATCTCATTCAAGGTCTGACGGTCTTTCATTACATCCAGATCATAATCAGGCGTGATCTTGAATACCTCGAGCACCTGATCAAGGAGCTCCCTATGCTGCGCCGTAACGCATACCACGGACTCGATATGCTCCGGATGCCTATTCAGCTCAAGAACCAGCGGTGCCATCTTGATCGCCTCGGGGCGCACACCGAAAATCGTCATTACTTTAATCTTGGTCATAACCCCTGCCCTCTTCTTTTCTATATTATTTAGTACCGTATAAACGGTCTCCCGCATCGCCAAGCCCAGGAACGATATATCCATGGTCATTCAGATGGCTATCAAGCGCCGCTACATAAATATCTACATCAGGATGTGCTTCTTGAACGGCAGCAACACCTTCAGGTGCAGCTATCAGATTCATCATCTTGATTTGGGTACAGCCCCGGTTCTTCAATGAAGTAATTGCCGCAATCGCGGAACCGCCGGTAGCCAGCATCGGGTCAATAACAATCAGTTCACGCTCTTGCACGTCGGTAGGCAGCTTTATGTAATACTCTACCGGTTGAAGCGTGTCGGGATCACGGAACAATCCGACATGACCTACCTTAGCAGCAGGCAGTAATTTGAGAACACCTTCCAGCATGCCAAGTCCGGCGCGCAAAATAGGGATAAGACCCAGCATACGGCCAGATATTACCTTGCTTTCCGTTTCGGCTACAGGCGTTTGCACCGTAATCGTCTCCAGCGGAATGTCACGGGTAATCTCATATGCCATCAATGTTGCAACTTCATCGACATGCTCTCTAAATTCCTTCGTGTTGGTCCGCACATCGCGAATAAATGTTAGTTTGTGCTGAATCAAAGGATGATCGCAAATCACCAATTTTCCCATTTAATGTCCCTCCGGTAATGTTAAGTCTTGTCCATGCACAGTGTGCCTTAAAGCCTTCTGTGAATAAATCTCGTCTATTATATCACCCTCGCCGCCGCTTTTCACCTACAAAGGGAGGAATTAGTCCCGAATAACCAACTCTGTGGAAGAATTGCTCACTCTTCGGCAAAGATGGGTATTTGTGTTCAGCGCTCATTTCCGATTAGTTTGTGTGATAAAGTTCAATTTCATGCTATTCACAATTAATTCACGAATGTTTTTGAAAGTTTCATGAACTTGCATGATGTTTTTTCAACAATTTTCATACAGTCTGTCGACTTTAAATGTGACCAAAAATTGAAAAGACCTCCGCCGTTTCCGGTGTAGCGGAACCAGCAGAGGTCTTGCATATGCCATGGTCTTAGATGAAGAGGCCTAGTATTTCAATTCCGGATAGAGCGGATATTTCTCAGTAATATCGGCCACATTCCGCGCAGCCTCAGCCAATACTGCCTCATCCTCCGGATTCTTCAGCACTTTAGCAATAATGGTACCAATCTCCACCATCGCCTGCTCGTCCATACCACGGGAGGTTACAGCAGGCGTACCGATCCGGATACCGCTGGTAACGAACGGGCTGGTCGGATCAAATGGAATCGCATTTTTATTAACGGTAATGCCAACGGAATCAAGCACCTTCTCCGCTACTTTACCCGTAATGTTCAGGTTACGTGTATCGAGCAGCATCAAGTGATTGTCCGTTCCTCCGGATACGATATTCACACCTTCGGCAATAAGTGTATCAGACAATACTTTGGCATTCTTCACCACATTCTCGGCATAAGTCTTGAAAGAAGGCTGAAGAGCTTCGCCGAGTGCCACCGCTTTGGAAGCAATGACATGCATCAGCGGTCCGCCTTGAGATCCCGGGAATACCGCTTTATCAATGGCTGCCGCCCAGGCTTGTTTGCAGAGAATCAGACCACCGCGGGGACCGCGAAGTGTTTTGTGAGTAGTCGTAGTTACGAAATGGGCATGCAGAACCGGGCTTGGGTGAAGACCAGCCGCCACCAGGCCGGCAATATGTGCCATATCAACAAACAGCAGAGCACCCACATCATTAGCAATCGATGCCATCGCTTCAAAATCAATGATCCGCGGATATGCGCTGGCTCCAGCTACGATCATGCGTGGACGATGCTTGAAAGCCGCTTTGCGGACTTCATCATAATCGATTAGGAAGGTATCTTCCTGTACACCATACGCCACAAAGTTATACAGCAAGCCGGAAGCGTTGACCGGACTGCCGTGAGTCAAATGACCGCCGTGAGCAAGGTTCATGCCGAGAACGGTATCCCCAGGATTCAATGCTGCCAGATATACTGCCATATTAGCCTGAGCACCGGAGTGCGGCTGCACATTGGCATGCTCTGCACCAAACAATTCCTTCGCACGATCGCGGGCAAGATTCTCCACGATGTCTACATCCTCACAACCACCATAATATCGTTTACCCGGATAACCTTCCGCGTATTTATTGGTGAGAACAGAGCCCATGGCCTCCATGACAGCCTCGCTTACGATATTCTCCGAGGCAATAAGCTCAATGTTGGCACGCTGACGTTTCAACTCCAGTCCCATCGCTTCCAGTACTGCCGGGTCACTCTTACGCAATTGTTCCATGATTCTTATTTCCTCCCTGGTTGTGTATGATGTAAACCTGTATCAGTCAATCGCAAAGCTGCGAATCACTTTCTTCTATTCTTCGGTAAACGGCGCGTTCCCCGCCGATTAGCGGCGGCCTGCACCAGGCGGTATTAACCCTAGCCTTCCCGATGTAGCGTATGGCCGGTCTAAAAGGTACTGCTACGCGGCGCAAGTGCATCCCGATCAGCGTCTCCCCAATATCAACACCCGCATGGGCCTGCACCGTCTCTGCAAGGACCGGATCCACCATGGAGCGGTAAGCCGCTGCAGCCATAGATCCTCCAGCACCGGGTATCGGCACTGCGGTTACTTCATTTAATCCAAGCTTCTCCAGCAACGAGCGTTCCATCACCAGTGCGCGGTTCAAATGCTCGCAGCATTGATATACCGGATGGAATCCGAATTCGTCGACAGCCGCGCGGATTCCGCTCAGCAGCTGCTGCGCCACTTCCAGCGCACCACCCGTACCGATGTGCACACCGGCAACTTCACTTGTGCTTGCACCAATGACCACAATTTTACCGGGACCTAGATTTCCTGCCGCTGCAAGCTCCCGAAGGACGGACAAGGTTTGTCCGCTAAGAGATTCTTGCTTCATTACTTCCTTCATTGCTCATCCTCCTTAGGGTAAAAGCCACATGTGGAGAGTGCTTATTCTATATATGAGTCCAATAAGTCAAAAAAGAGCAACCCGCATTCGCATGCGGATGTGCTCTTTCGCCCAGGCGACCGGCCGTTTACTCCGATGCTCCATCGTGGTTTGATCCACATTTGTCGCCAGTTACACCGGAACCGATATTTGTTTATCATAATAAAGCAAAGGGAAGGGAAATGCAACCACCTTATAGGTTTCAAAATTTACCTGAAACGCAGCACAGCGACTCCCCCATCAAAGGAGAATCGCTGTGTTGTTAACTTCCAAATCATCTATAACCGCGGAACTTCAAGCTTATCCAGCAGCCGGTGCAGCGCCGTGCGAATCTCGGCAGCCGCGATCTCATAGTCGTCACGCGTACCTCCGAACGGATCGGAAATATCAAAGCTCGGAATCCGCTGGCGGATCTCTATCATCCGCTGCAAATCTGCACTGTCCGGCTCACTCCCCAGTGAGAGTTCCAGCTCCGCCTGAGCGTACAGACTATCCAGCTCATGCAAATCCTCGAAGGCAGCCGTCCCATCCTCTACGTATTCCTTTAATGTATGAGTCTTCGATACCGCAGCCGGAAAATATTGCAGGACATGGCGTTTATGCCCTCCGGTCAAGGTCAGCACAAGGTCAGCCCAGGACACCAGCTCACCATTTAGTTGCGAGGAAGTCCCCACATCTGTAATCCCTTCATCCCGCAAAATAGCTGCAGCATGTCTCGAAACGGCAGTACCGGTAATGGCGGATACTCCCGCAGACCGCACTTCAAGGTTGATCCCCCGCTCTTTGGCGAGCTTGCGCAGCAGGCCTTCGGCCATTGGGCTGCGGCACGTATTTCCCGTGCAGACGAACAAAATATGCAGCATGCTTATCCACCCCCATGAATGATTAAACTTGTGATGTTATTGTATCAAAAGATGAACAGCAAGCCAAACCCCAGAAGAATAGCCCCGCCCAGTGCTTCCCCATATTCGCCAAGCCCTTGACTGACACGCCGCCCCAGCAGTAAGCCGAGAATCGACATCGCTCCGCCGCAGGCGCCAAAGATAAGTACTGTCAACAATATATGACTAACAAACATCCCGAGCGACACACCAACGGAGAATGAATCGACACTGACACTAAGCGCAACGAGCAGCATCCCCCAAAGCGTACGGTGATCCACGGTCCGTATTCCCTCCCCTTCCCCATGGAAAAAGGAGTTGAATATCATATGGCCTCCCAGCAAAAGCAAAAGCCCGCCTGCCGCATAGGTAGTAACCTGTCCCAGTAATTGGCCCACATATTCTCCTGTTACCAATCCGAGAAGAGGCATCAGCACATGAAAAAAAGCAACAAGGAGACTGAGCTGCAGTATATGCAACAACCGGATGCCTTTCATTCCAATGCCTACTCCGAGTGAAAAGGCGTCCATCCCCAGAGCCAATGCCAAAAAGGCAATCGTGATGATCTGACCCCATCCCGCATATACTTCTCCTACTCCTATTCCCATATCTCCACCCCATGTCCGAAATATCCTGTACAACCACAATATGCGGACAAGAAGGTAATCATGACTTTAGATGCGGGCGTTACAAAGCCCCGTGATATCAACGGCCAACCGGTAAAGAAGAAGGCTATCTTGACTTCAGTTGCGGGTGTTACAAAGCCCCGTGATATCAACGGCCAACCGGTAAAGAAGAAGGCTATCTTGACTTCAGTTGCGGGTGTTACCCTGCGTCGATGACGGTTCCACCGGCTGCTTTCATCAGCCGGTTCATGATGGCTGTACCGAGGCCGGTGTCAGGACAGGCCTCGGCCAGAATGTAAGTAGCCCCCGCTTCATCAAAACGACGCAAAGTGGCATATAAGGAGCGGGCGGCCTCCTCGAGCGAGTCCAACGAGCCGAGGGAAACGACGCAGGCGGCAGGGTCGGCGGGATAGAGGGCTAGATGCTCCTCGAAGAGGAGTAGGCCCGTAATCCCGCCGTCCCGCTGCGCCGCCTGCAGCAGATCTGCGGCACATGCCGCGACGCGCTGCGGCGAGGTGCCGCGCACTACGCTAAGCGCGCCGCGCGGGGCGTAGTGTGTGTACTTCATGCCCGGCGCGCGCGGCGCCGGGCCGTGGTCTCCGGCGGCGGACACGGAGTGGGCCGCCGGAACGCCGCCGGATAAGGAGGCGGCTGGAGCAGCCAAATCCGCAGCGGCGGCGGACTGCGAAGAAGCGCCAAGCTTCGGAGCAGAACTGTCTCGGGACTCTTCTGGTGCAGGGACTACAGTACCCGGTCCGGCAACGGCCTCAAGCTGCTCGGCGGTAATGCCGCCGGGACGCAGCACAGCAATCCGTCCATCCGGCTGCACCTGCACCACCGTGGACTCCAGGCCAACGCCTGCAGCGCCGCCGTCCAGGACACCACCGATGTATCCGTTCAAATCCTCCAGAACATGGGTTGCCAGGGTAGGGCTAGGCCGCCCAGACCGATTGGCGCTTGGGGCAGCGACAGGGCAGCCGGACGCCCGAATCAATTCGAGCGCGACGGGATGACCCGGAATCCGGACACCCACCGTGTCCAGTCCTGCACTCACGAGTGTTGAGAGTACGTTCGGCCTAAGCGGCAATATAAGCGTCAGCGGGCCGGGCCAAAAGGCTTCCATGAGCGCCGTTTCCACAGGCTGAACGCTTGTAACCAATCCATCAAGGGCCGACAGGTCGGCGATGTGCACAATTAGCGGATTATCCGAAGGCCGGCCTTTTGCCGCAAAAACAGCCTCAACGGCAGCCGTATTCCGCGCATCCGCTCCAAGACCGTAGACCGTTTCCGTCGGAAAAGCCACCGTACCTCCAGCTTCCAGCATTGCTGCAGCTTCTGCAATCTTCGCATCATCACCTTGTAGGCCCTCTGCTGATAAAGCTTCGCGTTCCCCAGAAACACTTAGGGTCCAAAAAGCAGTTTCCGTTATATCGCCAAGCATCCGTTGGATCGCAAACATATTGTCTTCAGGTTGTTTCATGTTTATCACAATCTTTCTTTCTCGTAAATTTGTCAGAACATAAATGGATCGGGTTTCTCTCGAATGCAGCATCCCATTCTAGTAGGGGCACAGATAGAAGGGCGCACGGTTACAATTAACGCCGATAATTTCATCTAATCACTTCAAACACGTTAGATTATTCAAATTAACGCCGGTTTTTCCAGTTAACCTATTAAAGCTGGTGGTCGTTGACCCGGCGTTTGGCGTAATCGAGTGGAGTCAACGCTTGGCGTTACTGTGTAGAGTTATAGTGTAGAGTTATCGTGTTAGTCTTGGCTTTACTGTGTAGAGTTACCCTTTAGCCTTATCACGCGCAGTTACCGTACAGGGTCATCCATTACCGTTACCCTTTAGCGGTATCACGTGCAGTTACCGTGTGGCGTTATCGCGTGACCATAAAGCAGCAGATTAAGTTATGCAATAGATAAACGCGCAGGACTCGAGTTTTCCGCGTAATAATAATCTTCAAAAAGCGGCTCCACTGCGTGGAGCCGCTTGAATCCGCTTATGAGATTCTATCATATCCTGCGATAAAACAACATGCCTCTGACAAAAGCGGCAGCTTGCGGATTACGCCCAGAGCCCGCTGATCCAATCCCAGAGATTAGTCAGCATATCCCAAATGAAGAAGCGGACTTCCGGCTCTGCCGGTTGGGATGGATTCTCCCCTGCGGCTCCAGTGACACCAGCGGCTACAGCAGCTCCAGCGGTTTGCACCACTTTACCGGATACGGATGACTTCGTCTCATCTGCCGCTGAAGCCGTAGCTGTCTTGGCTGCTGCATCGCCGGAACCTGCGTCAATGAAGCAGAGCGGCGGAAACAGAACGCACCACCAGTTCTGCCCCTGCCCCGCGCCCAGCGTAATACGCACAGCTTCATATTCACCCGCAGGATATACGGTGCCGCCGTACATTTTGGTCGGGAATGGAACGACTCCAAGTTCTACTTTATAGGCATACGTAATACCTCTTTTTTCAAGCTCCGCACCTACCAGCTCGTTCAGTTCAGGCAGATGGCTCCGGATCAGAGTCCGGGCTTGCTCCAGGCTTTGCGGATCTTCAAGTGCGGAGACCCACTGATTCATCTGTTCGACAACAGAATCGCGGATCTGCCGTTTCACCAATTGGTCCTGCGCTCCGTCCGAGTTCGCCAGAATGCGTAGACGAATGGACTCCTGTGGAATAGAGGTTTCTGCTACGGCGGCATCACTTTTTTGCCCTTCCCAAATCATCATCAGTATCATAAAAAAACAAATTAAAATGGCAGTATACTTTACGGTTACACGCAATGAATCTCCGGTTTCCTGCTTAAGGTACATCATTTTTGAATTGCCCCTCTCCTGAATGCGTTCATAGCACCAGTATGTCCGGGAGAGGTCTTCTGCAAACCTAGTAATCTATCATTTTTTAGAGCAGCTTGGCTGGCGGAGAGTAGACCGGAATTCCGGCGAGTTCATCCTCCACTTCACTTCCGTATAAACTCACACTCATCGCAATCCCCATGCTGGCCATATTGATCAGAAGCGAGGTTCCACCGAAGCTGATAAAAGGAAGAGTAATGCCCGTCAGCGGCATCAGGCCGATAAATGCACCGATGTTCTCCAGAATCTGATACAGCAGCATCGCCACAATGCCAACAATCAGAAACGGCCCTCCGCGATCCTTGCACTCCAAAGCAATCAGAACCATCCGGTGAATGAGGATAAAAAAGAGCAGCAGCACACCCGCCGACCCCAGAAACCCGAACTCCTCAGCTATCTGCACAAAAATCGCATCCGAATACGTATAGGGCACCCGTTTATTTTGGACAGAGCTACCCTCCATGTACCCTTCACCACTAAGTCCACCCGACGCAATAGCCAACTGGGCATTTTTCGTATGGTAGCTTGCATCCTTAGACGCCAAATCCGGGACAAGCCAAGGATCAAAACGGTCGACCAGATGATCGCGTCCCAAAGTATCTTCAAGAAAGCTGACCGCCTGATCATGATATTGAATGTAGGTCGTTATCCCCGCCGCCGCAGAACCGCCAATAATGAGCAATCCAATGATTGCATGGGAGAATTTGATATTGCCGATCCACAGCAGCCCGATCAAAATAATAGCGTAACTCAGAGCATTCCCCAGGTCATTTTGCATGATAACAATCCCGAAAGGGAGCATCGTGAGCAGTCCCAGCGGAACGACGTCCCGCCAAAAGGTCAGCTTTCTTTTATTCTTCCGGACCAGCACAGATCCCAGAAACAAAATCAATATTAGCTTAAACAGCTCTGCCGGCTGAAGCGAAAGCCCCCCGGGGAGTTCCAGCCAGCCCTTGGCCCCGTTCTTATCCTCGCCAATGAAGCTGACCAGCACCAGGAGAGCGATGCCGAACAAATAAATATAGAGCGCATATTTCACGAGCAGCTTGTAATCCATAAAAGTCAGCCCGAAAAAAGAGACAAAACCTATCCCGTAATAAACCAGCATTCGTAAATGAAATCCATCATAGCCTTCCCTACCATTTGTCACACTGTAGATGGATGTAATACTTACAGTCATCAGCAGCACAAGGATCACAACAATAACGCCATCAATCTTTTTGAGTTTCTCCAGCATGCTCGTCCCTTGCCTTTCCCACTGATAGGTGTGAAATCGGACTTTCCAAAGCTACACTTCTATTGTAAAGGAATAACAGCGGAGATTACAACGCCGGCAGAATTTTTAACGATTGCATTAAGGGGATATACACCTTGGCAATAATGCCATGGTGTATAGATACATTAGCGGCAGGATTAACAATCCTTGCTGCGAACATTTGTTATTCTTCCATAGACTTGTTCTTTTCTCCCCATAAAAAAGCCTATACAAAAAACCGCCGGATCTCTCCAGCGGTCTCTGCTCTCACTTGTATAAGTACTACCCTTGTTTGGCCGGAGCGGGATATACGGTATTCTGGGGAAGATCTTCTTCCACTTCCATACCATGAAGCCGCACACTCATGACCAGCCCGATGCTAGCCATATTGATCAGCAGAGAAGTCCCGCCGTAACTGATAAAAGGTAATGTTATGCCAGTCAGCGGCATGAGTCCGATAAATGCTCCAATGTTCTCGAAGATCTGGTAGAGCATCATCGCGACAATGCCGACAATCAGAAACGGCCCGCTCCTGTCCTTGCATTCCAGCGCAATCAGAATCATCCGGTGGATGAGGATGAAATAGAGCAGCAGCAACGCTGCCGAACCAACAAACCCGAACTCCTCAGCAATCTGCACAAAGATGGAATCGGAATACGTATACGGAACGCGGTCACTTTGTACAGAGGTTCCCTCCATATAACCTTCACCGCTCATACCGCCGGAAGCAATAGCCAGCTTGGCATTTTTGGTGTGGTAGCTGGCCTTCGCCGTCGCTTTATCCGGTACAAGCCAGGGATCAAAGCGTTCGACCCAGTGCGAACGGTTAATGCCGTCCAGGAAATCCTTAATCTCATCGTGATAATGAATATAGCTCATGATACCAGCCGTCGCTGTACTGCCAATGACCAGCAGCCCGATCAGCGCGTGACTGAATTTTATATTGCCGATCCACAGAAGGCCGATCAGGATTATGATGTAAGACAAGGCGTTCCCCAAGTCATTTTGGGAAATGACGATCAGAAAGGGCAGCATTGTCATTAGCCCGAGCGGTACAACGTCATGGAGGAATGATAATCTGCCTTTGTTCTTCCGGAACAGGACCGCTGCCAGAAACAGAATCAGGATGAGCTTGAACAGCTCGGCAGGCTGAAGACCAATAGAGCCGAATTTAATCCAGCCTTGAGCGCCGTTCTCTTCCTTGCCGATAAAGCTGACAAGCACTAGCAGAGCAACGCCGCCGAGATAAACATACTTGGCATATTTGACAAGCAGACGGTAATCCAGAAAGGTCAGCCCAAAGAAGGCGATAAAGCCCAGTACATAAAATTTAGCCATGCGGATTTCAAATCCGCCCAGCTTGTCTCTTCCGTGGGTCACGCTATATATGGCAAAAATGCTGACAACCATAAGCAATAATAAAATGACTACGATTGCGGCATCTATCTTCTTAAGTTTCTGAAGCACGCTCTGCCTCCTCATGGATGATATTTAAGGGCAGGCCCCTTACTGCATGCATGTGCGGGCAGCAGTTTCATACTACCCGCTGCTGGCAGCGCATTCGAATTTTCTTGCGTAACCGCTGGATGGTTCTTAACGCGAAATGCCGATGACATGACGTGCGATTCCAGCAAGATCGTGAATGGTCACGATCTCGCTCCAGTGGCCGGCCGAAGCCAGCAGGGCGGCCACTTGCTCCGCCTGGCCGAGGCCAAGCTCGAAGCCGACGAGGCGCGGCGGAGCCGGGAGCAGCGTCAGCTGCTCCATCATGCGGCGGTACGGGTCAAGCCCGTCCGCACCGCCGTCCAGCGCTGTGCGCGGCTCATGGTCGCGCACCTCGCGCTGCAGCCCGGCGATGTCACCGCCGGGAATGTACGGTGGGTTGGAGACGAGGATATCCGTCTCCATCCCCGCAAACGGCTCGAGCAGGTCGCCGAGCCGGAAGTCCACGTCCGTGCCGTGGCGCAGGGCATTGCGCCCGGCCACGGCCAGTGCCGCCGGCGAGATGTCGCCGGCGAAGACCCGCCACGCTGGCGCTTCCGCCGCCAGCGTCACCGATATCGCGCCACTGCCGGCGCCGATATCCACCACATGCAGCGGGCGCGAAGCGCTACCGGCTGCATTGCCGTTCGCTGCAGCACCTTCGGAAGCTGCACCATCACTGCCGGCGCCCGCCGCCACACGCCCGCCGGTTCGGCCATCCGGCCACAGCTCCGCGCCGTACTTCAGGATGGCCTCCACGAGCAGCTCCGTCTCCGGCCGGGGGATCAGCACAGCCGGTGTAACCTCAAAAGCCCGCCCGAAGAATTCCTGTTCGCCGATAATATACTGCACTGGTTCGCCGGCACCGCGCCGGGTAACAGACTCTTCCCAGCCGTCACGCAGAGCGGCCGGAAAAGGATCAGCCAGCGCCATGTAATAGGCGGCACCGGACAAGCCCAGCGCATGCTCCAGCAGAAGCTGCGCACTGCGCTGCGGTTCGTTAGCGCCGCTCCGGCTCAAAAAAGAAGAAGCCTCCGCAAAGGCTTCCCGGATGCTTTGCACTTCCGTCATGACAAAAGCGCCATATTCCAAAGCATTATTCTCCTTTTTCCATCAGATCGGTCTGTTCTGCAATCGAAAGCGCCGAAATAATCTCAGTAATATCTCCGTTCATCACTTGATCCAGACGGTGCAGGGTCAGGCCAATACGGTGATCGGTCACACGGCTTTGCGGGAAGTTGTATGTGCGGATCCGCTCACTGCGGTCACCGGTTCCGACTTTGCTCTTGCGTTCGCCAGCATACTTCGCCTCTTCCTCTTGACGCTTAAGATCCGATATACGGGCACGCAGTACTTGCAATGCCTTTTCCTTATTAGAGTTCTGCGATTTGCCATCTTGACAGGTAGCTACGATTCCCGTAGGTACATGTGTTACACGCACAGCGGATTTGGTCGTATTAACGGACTGACCGCCCGCGCCGCTTGAGCAGAAGGTATCGACACGAATGTCTCGATCATGAATTTCGATTTCAAATTCCTCAGCTTCCGGCATAACCGCTACAGTTGAAGTAGAAGTATGAATCCGTCCGCCCGACTCGGTGGTTGGAATACGCTGCACGCGGTGCGCGCCGCTTTCGTATTTCATTTTGCTATAAGCCCCACGGCCGTTGATCAGGAAAATAACCTCTTTAAAGCCGCCCAAATCATTGGTGTTCACATCCATAAGTTCCACACGCCAGCCTTGCGTATCAGCATAACGGGTGTACATGCGGTACAGGTCGGAAGCGAACAGAGCCGCCTCGTCACCGCCTGCAGCGCCACGAATCTCCACAATAACGTTCTTGTCATCATTAGGGTCCTTAGGCAGCAGCAGAATGCGGATTTTCTCTTCCAGCGCCGCTTGGCGTGAAGTCAGGTCATCGATTTCCATCTTGACCATTTCCTTCATTTCATCATCAAGCTTCTCACCCTGCATCAATTTCGCAGCTTCGAGCTCTTCCATCACATTTTTATATTCGGTATACGCCTCAAAGGCGGGCTGCAAATCGGATTGTTCTTTAGAATAGTCCCTCAGTTTTTTACTATCGTTTGCAACGTCCGGGTCACAAAGCAGTTCACTGAGTTTCTCATAGCGGTCCGCCAGGGCTTGCAATCGGTCCAACAACAAGGGAATTCACCTCTCCTGATCATAATTAACTTTATAAAAAAGCCGTCTAAGCCACATTGATTAACAATGGTTACACGACTTTATATTATAGCACAAATCACTTGCCATGACTACCACTCTTAAAGCGTATATTACGTAAAATCACAAATTTTTATTATTTAATGACCCGTTCATTCTATAAGTATGAGTTACCACAGAATATTGCTTCCCTGTGTTCTATTTAGTTTGAATGTACAATCGATTCAGGCTTTTATCCCAGTCTGCCTTTAGTCCGAGCTCGTCTCTCCATACTTCGAGCGGAATCATAACAGTTCCACTTATAAGTTCAGTCGCAGCTTTAATCGTCTTTTCTTGGCCGTTCACTTTAATTTTCGGGCTTCCAACAAGAACAGCCACTGTTCTTCCACCCATTTTCAAGGAAATAGCGCTCTTGAAGTTTGTTATCGTCAGCTTAATCCCTGCAGCCTTCGCTATCTCTTGCATCGGAAGATACAATACATCATTTTTGATATAGGGTGTATTTTTTTGAAAACCCAGTGTTGTTCCATTCACTTCAACTTTCACTCGAGTGCTATCCGCACGGCCAAAGCCTTCAAATTTCACGGCGCCCTTGCTCTGCGTCCATGTCCAGAGTTGGCCCTGCTCGTCTGAAGCTATAATTGAGGGTATGGGTGACAAGGAAATAACGGAGATCCGTTTCAGGTTCTTGAGTGGAATGTCTCCCCATTGATCCGTCTTTATCGTCCATACCTGCGCGTTGCCCTTACTGGTTATTGCCGCAACATCAAAACCAAAGGGAACTGCCTGTTGCGAACCCGTGAAACCTGCAGCAGGGCTTAATTCTCCCGTAGTCCCCCATTGCTGTGCAGTTTCATCGTTATAGTAGACGACTACTTTTTTAGCATATATAAATTGTTCAATCTTGCTTACATTCGATAATGTATTAATTCTAGCTGGAGAAATGCTGAAGTTGCCTGACTGCAACCCGGGGAACGAAATTCCGTATGCAGCCGCATTATTTATGCCCCACGCCCACACCGAGCCATCTTTATCGACAGCAAAAAAGGTCTCGTGCTCAGCGGATATCATTTTCACATTACTCAACCCTTGAAGTTTGTACGGTGAAAGCCTGCTTTTTTCAAAGGAGAGATCTTCATGACCCAGGATAATGGCTCTGCGTGTACGAAAACTACTATCGTTCAGGTAACTATTCCCCCATGCGTACACTTCCCCGCCGGTGGTTATTGCAAAACAGGAATCATCTCCGGCAAAAATACCGGTAATGGCGGGCAGGCCAGCTACTTTAACGGGCTCCGTCCGATCATGGTTCACAGAGATAGAGACCCTTCCATCAGCCGCTCTGGTCAGCTCTGTAAAGGTGCCATCACCCATTTGCCCCCGGTTGTTGCTTCCCCACACCCATACATTCCCTTCCTTATCCAGGGCCATACTATGCTCATTACCAGATGAAATCGCCGTTATATTTTCCAGCTTCGGAATTTTAACCGGGGTGCTCGCAAACTTAATTGCAGGATCAACACCCATTTGCCCATTGTAATTGCCCCCAAAACTATACACCGTCCCGTTACTCGCAAGCGCAAGCGAATGATAATAGCCTGCGGATACATCTACAATCTGAATGTTAGGCGAAGCCGCTTGGGTGAATGCGGTCCAGCCGGCAGTAGAGATTATTAACGTCAGCACTCCTAAAAACACATTCCGGATGGATGTACAAATGTTCATTTGATCTCTCCTTAGAAGGTCGTTAATAACAGGAATTATAGTGGAATATCCCAGAAATTTCTATACCGGCATAATAAAAGAGGTTGTCCCGAAAAGTAGAATATACGCTACTTCTCAGGAGAACCCCTCTATCTAGTCATTTATTTAGATTTCTATACGTTAAACCGGAAATGCATAACATCGCCGTCCTGTACCACATATTCCTTACCTTCCAAACGCAGCTGACCGCGTTCTTTAGCACCGTTCATGGAACCTGCAGCAAGAAGATCAGCATAAGCTACAACCTCTGCACGGATGAATCCGCGTTCGAAGTCAGAGTGGATCACCCCGGCAGCTCCCGGAGCTTTTGTTCCGCGACGAATGGTCCAGGCACGAACCTCCTGTACACCAGCTGTAAAGTATGTGTACAATCCCAGCAGCTTGTAAGCCGCTTTGATCAGACGGTTCAAACCGGATTCTTGAAGTCCCAGCTCTTCCAGGAACATTTCCTTGTCTTCGCCTTCCAGTTCAGCAATCTCGGCTTCAACCTTCGCGCTGATTGGCACTACTTCAGCATTCTCGGCAGCAGCGAACTCACGAACCTGCTTCACATAAGGATTCTCCTCTGCGCTTGCCACTTCATCCTCGCCCACGTTCGCCGCATAAAGCACCGGTTTCAGGGTCAGCAGGTGAAGGTCACGCACAATCAGGTACTCCTCTTCGGACATTTCCACGCTACGTGCAGGCATGTCGTTGTACAGCGCATCCTTAATGCGCTCCAGCACTTCGACTTCCTGGGCATACTGCTTGTTGCCGCCCTTCATATTCTTCTTGGAACGGTCGATCCGCTTCTCGATGCTTTCTACATCGGCAAGAATCAGCTCCAAATTAATCGTCTGAATATCGCTGATCGGATTTACTTTGCCATCCACGTGGGTAACATTCTCGTCAATAAAACAGCGTACGACATGAACAATGGCATCGACTTCACGAATGTGAGCCAAGAACTTGTTGCCCAGACCTTCACCCTTGCTCGCACCGCGCACAAGACCGGCAATATCAACAAATTCAAAAGCAGTCGGTACGGTCTTGTTCGGCTGTACCAAATCAGTCAATTTGTCCAGACGCTCGTCCGGTACTTCTACGACGCCAACGTTCGGGTCGATGGTGCAGAACGGATAGTTCGCGGATTCTGCTCCTGCTTGTGTGATTGCGTTAAACAATGTGGATTTCCCTACGTTTGGAAGTCCAACGATACCAGCTTTCAAAGCCATTTATATGACAACTCCTATTTTCGGTTGGATTGATCAGTGTAATAAGTCAATCGATCTAAACCATTATATATTAGAAGATAAAGTCCAGCAACACCAGATGTTCTGCGACCTGTGTCCATGCTGCGGCAGAAATTACCTTTCCGGAACAAGTCACCGGACCTCATCTTACGGACTCACCGGATTTTATCTTAGATGAAAAAAAGACCTCCTTCGAGGTCTTTAGAGCAGCTACAGTTCCTTGGACATCGTAATATCGGTCACTGTGTAACCCATTTTTTTGTACAGCTCAAATGCCCGGTTATTCTGGCCGAATACGTGCAGGCCGATTTTCTTCACGTTCATTTGGCGTGCTTCCTCGTCAAGAGCCGTCATGCACTGCTTGCCATAGCCCTTGCCCTGGAAAGGCTCAAAGATATAAATATCGTAGATAAAAGCTTCCTTGCCCTGGCGTCCCTCCGTTACGTTGAACCAGATATAACCCGCCTGGGCATCCGTTTCCACCTCTACTACGGAATATAAGTAAGCCCCTTCGGTATGCAAGCCCTTAGGCAGAAACCGTGTCATTTCCTCCTGGGACTTCGTTAGAGCACTCTCCGGGTCCCACGCTCCGGCATTCACCTTATCTGCCGCATAATCACGTGCGGATTGATTTAAAAAAAACTGAAATGTTGTATCATCCATCTGGACCAGTTTTATCATGATTGTTAGCCCTTCCCAATAACTATAGTCATCTATCTACTACCGTCTTACCAGCCGCGCAGTTCCGCGCAGCGAGCTGAGATCAGCTGCACCGATGCCAAACATTGCCGTCCGTAGCTCCAGCTCCACCTGGGCAAGTGCATCCTCCAGAGCTTCTTCAGATTCAACCGCCGCACCAAGCAGATTCCGGCCGAACCCGGCAAGGTCCGCCCCGAGTGCAATTGCCTTGGCGGCATCCACCCCATTCTTCAGCCCGCCGCTGCCAATGATGAAACCCTGCGGACAAACGGACCGGACCTCAGTAATGCAATCGGCCGTCGGAATTCCCCAATCCGCGAAAGCTTCCGCAGCTGCGCGGCGTACGGGTTCCTTACTTCTGAACTTCTCTACCTGGCTCCAGGAAGTTCCACCTGCACCGGCAACATCAATGAAAGCAGCACCGGCATTATACAGACGAGCTGCAGTTTCGCCGTCGATCCCCCAGCCAACCTCCTTAATACCCACCGGTACCTCAAGCATCCGGCATACCTTCTCAATTCGGGGCAGCAAGGAAGCGAAGCCGGTATTGCCTTCCGGCTGGAATGTTTCCTGAAGTCCATTCAGGTGGAGAACCAGCCAGTCGGCTTCTGCAAGATCCACTGCACGGCGGCATTCCTCAATGCCGAAACCGTAGGACAGCTGAACCGCACCAATATTAGCGATAACCGGAATGCCGGGTGCCTTATGACGCACTTGGAAGGTGGCTGACAGTTCGGGACGCTCTACAGCCGCCCGGACCGAACCTAGGCCGAGCGCCCAACCGCGGCGCTCGGCAGCTTCTGCCAGCCGTTCATTAATTGCTCCGGTAGCTGCGCTTCCTCCTGTCATTGAACTGATTAGAAAAGGTGTTCGAAGTACCCGATCCAGAAAAACGGTATTCAACGATATCTCGTTAAAATTAAGCTCAGGGAGAGCGTTATGCCGAAAACGATAGTGTTCAAAACCCGTTGTAATCCCTCTGCCTCCAACGTCCTCATTCAGACAGAGCCGTACATGTTCTATCTTGCGTTCACTGGTCTTAGCGGATGGCAGCAGAGATGTTGACTCAAGGCCATTCACAGCCTGCAGGTCTCTGCCCATATCCGTACCGGATTGACCCATTTCATCGCCCGGCATGACATCCTGTGGCGTGTGATCCATGATTTCTACCCTCCGCATCGAAATACTATTCATTATACCACATCTTCGGCGAGCAATTTACAATTTGAGGATATTTCTAGACATGCTTTGCTATGTACTCGCCTACAAGCCGGCCTGATAGCGAAACGATAGGCGTTCCTCCTCCAGGATGCGTGGTACCCCCAACATACCAAAGGCCGCGGATATCCTTTGAACGGTTGCCCGGCCGGGTAAAGGTCTGATGTGCCGTGTTGGAGGATATGCCATAAATCGCCCCTTTATGAGCAAGCGTGTCGTCAGCAATATCCTGAGGTGTATAATGCGTCAATACATCCCCGTCCTCTATCCCCTTTAATCCATGCCCCTCTAAAATATTCAATATCCTCTTCTGGTAGGAAAGACCCTCTTCCCTCCAGTCACAGGTATCGTTCACATAAGGTGCATTTGCCAGAATAAACAGGTTACTGGACCCTTCAGGTGCCATACCAGTTTCAGAATATCCTGAATGGCATATGTAAACGGCAGGTGATTGCGGAGAAACCACTTCGTGAAAGAGCTCCTTAAATTCATTTTCATATACTTCAGGGAAAAATACCGTATGATGCAGGAGAGCATCGTATTTCTTGGGGACACCCGCCAATGTCACAAGACCGGATAATGATGGCTCGTAGGAAGCTATTTTCTTGTTACTCATTCCGGGACGGAGCCGCTCCGGAAGCAGCATACGGTTGATGCTAAGCACATCGCCGCCGGCAATGACTACCCCAGCCGGGTAGAACCCTTTTGCCGAATCCACTCCGCTCACCGTTCCGTTCACCACAGAAATCTCCGTTACTTCTGCATCCGTTACAATGTTCACATTCAATCGTTTGGCCAAAGATACCAGACCTTCAACCAGCTTATAGGTTCCTCCACGGACCCCGTACACGCCTTCCTGGCTCTCCAAATGTCCCAGCATGGCAAATATCGCAGGAGAATCATAAGGAGAAGACCCAACATACGTCGCATAGCGGCCCAGCATCGCAAGGGTATTAGGATGGCTGAAATATTTAAGCAGCAGGGAATGAAGACTACGAAAAGGGCTCACCCGCAGCAGATCACGTACGAGAGTTGGAGACAATTTATCCCGCCAGGACAACATGAGCCGGTTCAGAAATTGTTTCTCGCCCAGTCTGTACATTAGGGCTGCCTCCGCTAAAAAATCAGCATACCTTGAAGCGTCTGCCGGACTATAAGCAGCGATCTGCGACTTCATAACATCGATATTCTTGGATAAATCCACCCGGTGACCGTCCGCAAAAATGTTACGCGCACGCGGCTCAAGTTCATAGAGCTGGACATAATCCTCCATATCCGCACCCGCCAGTTCATAAAGAGAGCGGAAGACGTGCGGCATGGTTATGGTGCTGGGCCCACGGTCAAAGGTATAACCACCGGTTTGAATCCGCTGCAGCTTGCCTCCGGGAAGCTGCTGCCGTTCCAACACCGTAACGTCCCAGCCCTTTGAAGCTAGCGTTACGGCGGAGGACAGTCCTCCAAACCCGGCACCAATAATTACAGCCTTTGATTTCATTGGTAATGCCTCCCTTTCCATTCATATCCCTGACCGGGCAGACTTCCCTTCCATGAGCTAATCGCGATAGCCGCTAGACAGAAAATGCTTACGGGTAGCGCAAGACAAAGCCAACGCGACTGTCTCCCCGAGGCATCACTGATCCGCTTGATCAATATCCCTTCAACCATCGCAGTCAACGACCAGGCTGCCACCATGGCCTGACCTGCTATCCCGGAGAAAACCAGCATTCCCGCCGGAACGATATATAACAGGGTATACAAACTTAACACACAGAGCAGTAAAAGCGGCTGCCGTCCCAGTCCAGCATAAATATTCTTCCGGTAACCGTTCCACACCTGGCCTGCATTCTGGTACATCCGCATTTCTGCATGGTCTGTGATATCGGCCAGCGTAACGATATCCCCTGACCGTTTAACCGCACGGGCAAGTGCCATATCATCCACCAGTGCAGAACGAATCCCCGCATGCCCCCCGCATAATGCATAACTGTCCCGGTGGATCAGCATGAATCCCCCATGAGCTGCCACAAAGCGGGGATCTCTGGAACCGCGGACCAGCGGAACCGGCAGATGACACAAGATCGTGAAGTTCATTAACGGCACAATCAGCTTCTCCAGCCAAGTCCCTGTCCTCTGTTGTGGAAATCCCGTAATCAGACCTCTCCCTTGCGCATCAGCAGTAATATACGCAGCCTCCAGTGCATCCGGCCGCAGCCGGATATCTGCATCAAGAAATAACAGCCATTCACCGTTTGCGGCCTCTGCCAGCTGGGCGCAGGCATGGGACTTTCCTAGCCAGCCCTCGGGCAACCCGCTTCCGGGAATCACCTTAACCCGGTCTGCTCCCGCTGCTGCGGCAATTGCTCCGGTGCCGTCACTGGAGCGATCGTCCAGCACGATAACCTCAAGATCCCACCCTGCGCTTCTACAGGCCAATACAGATTGAAGGCATGGGCCAATATGATCAGCCTCATCCCGCGCCGGAATCAAAATCGATAATTGTGGTGACTTCTTCGGAGAATTTAACATTACCGGAGACTTGCCTTTGAATTGGATAGCTCCAAGTTTCGGCAGCTGTCTCACATTCCATAGAACAAACAGAAGCTGGAGCAGCAGACATCCGCATATCACCTGAAGTATCAGAATCATCGTCTCCACCGGTCAAAAAAGGAATCGAACCGTTCATGTGTGGATTTGCCCGACTTCATTAATGGCTTATACCGGTCAGGAATGAATCCTCCATGTTCAATCATCTCTTGCCGCTGTTGGTCTAATTGATGTTCAAGTGCAGTCTGCAGCTTCATACTGATTACCTCCCGTTCAAGCTCCTTCCATCGATAAATAAGCGGCTCTCCAGCCAGAAGTACAGCCTCCGGCTTGGGATGCCGGAACAAGCCATGATACAGGGTTACCGGCACAACAGCAGCATCCGGGCACAGGCGAAGCACGACTCCCACCCCCATCTTCAAGCTCAGAGGCCGATGTTCCAAGAGGCGTATTTCTCCTTCGGGATACATCCATACACTCCCGCCATTCCGGAGAAGGTTCGCTGTGTACCTCAAGGAGGTCTGAATATCCCTCGTACTGCTGCGGTCGATCGAATACGCGCCGAGCTTGCGGAAGAAGGTATATTTACGAAGCTGTTCTTCCTCCATCATGAAATAGTGTTCACTGCTGGTAAGGGTCCGGACTGCATGATAGGCCAGCAACCCGTCCCACCAGGAGCTGTGATTCATAATGTACAGCAGAGGTCTGCCATCAGCCGATTCTGGCTTGAAGTCCCCGGCGGCTCCGAAATAACGGAAATGCCGGCGAATCAGATATAACGAGTTATACCTATAGAACAGCTTATCAAAACCCTTATGTTTGAGGGCTTCCAGCATAACGCAAGCTCCCTTCAGCCAGCAGAGCACCCGCCCCGGCAATTACAGTACATAGCGGTAATCCTTCACGAAGACCCATTAATCCGAATAGCACCAGGATCGCCTGATATAACCGTGTACCCAGGATAACGGCTCGTTCGGACACACGAACATTATGGAAGCATGATGACAGAAACGCACCAACCATGAACCAACCGGCAAAATTACTCCAAGGAACACCGTACAATCCCTCCCCGCCCGACCAGAGCCAGAACCCTCTGGCATGTGCGACAGGATCAAGCACCAGGTCCAGAATTACAATCCACAGCCCGACTTGCAGTGCCCGTACGACCATCAGCATGCCGCCCGATAAACCAAAGTTACGGGTGATCAGGACTGCATTATAGACTACAGCAATCCAGGCAAAGCCTAAGGTAACGGGCACGCCATACAGCAGGGGTCCTAAAATATCAGTGTACACGTAACTGCCAAAGAGCTTGCCGGTATGGACACCTATCCATTCAGCAGTCATTCCTCCGGTCCAAAGAACCACGGCGGAAACCCACAGGGGAAGCCGGTAAGCCGTAATGACTGACTGGTCGGACACAAGAGATTGCGAAGCGCCCTTTTTTAATACATCCATAGCATAGGCTGCATAGAGAACCAGAAATATTCCGTTTGAGAATTGAAGACTTTCCGGAACCGTAAACAGAGTGAGCAGAACTGCACCTATGAAATACCAAATCCAGAATACATAACTGACCACTATAGTTGCCCCGCTGCGGCTTTCTGAATCATACTGCTGAAGCCTGCGGCATAACGCCGGGCCGTCTGCTGAAACATCCGGAGCTTGGCTTCATCACTGACAAAAGCCCGTCTGCGGAATACATCGTATCCGCCTGCTGCCACATCATCCAGAATACCGGCGTAAAAGGCTGCAGCCAGTTCCACTGCCATACCGCTATCTGGAGGGTAACTCTCAATATTATTAAGTCCTTGCCGGAACCATTGAAGTGCAATACTTTTTAGATCCTGAATCACAGCAACGAACCGTTCATTTACTACACCGTCTTCCAGCTCCTGCTGGCTATACCCGTTCCTCTCCATGATCTCGAGCGGCACATATCTGCGCCCACGGCCCAGATCCTCACCGACATCCCGAATGATGTTCACAATCTGCATCCCCTTACCCAGCGCAATGCCTGCTGCCTGCGCTTCTTCACCCCCATCATCTCTCAGAACAGGGAGAAGCATTTCACCAACGGTACCCGCCACAAGATAGCAATAAGATTCCAGCTGGTCCATGGTCTCGTAATGGGTGAAGGTCAGATCTCTGAGCTGTCCCTCCATCTGCATCATAAACGGTTCCTTGCCCAGCTGCGGAAAGCTCAGGAACAACCAGCGCAAGGCAGGCCATATGAAGTGTCCTTCCGCTTGCTCCAAGTTACTGAATTTATTCCTGAGCTCATGAATGCTGTAAGGAGACACTTCCGGTTCATCTACGCTGTCATCAATCATCCGGCAAAAGGCATAGATCACGTGCACCGCTTCCCGGCGCGGACTGGGCAACCCTGCGAATGCCTTGTAAAACGAGGAGGATCCTTGCCTTATCATTTCCTCACATTTATGCAAGATCTGTTCATACATGCTCATTCATCTCCTTCATTAATTCTTGGACCGCGAGTCTGGCGCCCTGCATAACAATAGGTACTCCGCCGCCAGGATGCACGGATGCACCGGCCGCGTATAAGCCCTCGATTGGATAAGGTTTCGGTTGAGGCCGGAACACCCCGGACTGTGATAGTACAGGAGCAATGCCGAAGCTTCCACCGCCGTATAATCCCTCCAGCTCGGCATCTGCCGGCGTACGGACTTTCCGCCATACCACACTTTCAGAGAGTCCGGGAAACCCTCGGCGCTCTGCATCTGCAAGCACTTGATCGGCAAGAGGTCCCGCAGCAGCTTCCCAGTCTATTCCCTGCCCGGCAGGCACCGGAATAAGAAAGTATAATACGCTTTCTCCAGGGGGAGCCGCGCTCTCATCTAATGCAGATGGATTAAATACATAATAAGAAGGTTTCACGGGAATCTGCCCCCGGTCGAACAATTCCCGTAGACTGTCATTAAGGGAATCCGGCAGGAAGAACTGGTGCGTCAGCGATTCTTCCCATCTCTTGGACGCTCCTGCATAAATCAGCAAGCAACCAGAGGAAGGGATGAATTTGCGTTTTGGACTAGAAAGTGAATTCATACCTTTAGCAAGCTTGGGATGGATTCCTTCATGGGGAGTACTGCTATTCCCGGTCTCTCCCTGCGGAAGAAGGCCCCCCAAATGTGGGAAATCACCATTATACAGAACCGCATCAAAGTGAAGGAGTTCTCCCTGAACAACTACTCCCCTGCAGCGTCCACTTTCTACAATCAGGGAATCGACCGCCGTATTCCTCTGAATCCGGACTCCACGTTGTTCCAGTTCCTGTTCCATAATCCGCGGCAGTTCACCATAACCGCCTTTCAGCATCCAAACCCCGAAGGCATGTTCTGCATAGGGAAGCATGGTATAAATGCCCGGTGTGCGGAAGGGGGCTCCCCCGATATACAGACTTTGCAGCGAGAAGGCATCCTTCAGCTCCTCACTGTGGAAGTAATGACCCACCGCGTCCCTCAGACTCTTATAGGCCTGCAGCCGGGCCATCAGCGACAGGTTCCTGAAACTGAAGAATTCCTTACGTGTCTTGAAGCGCCTCTCCAAAAAGGAAGCCTTGCCCCCGGGAAATAATTTCGACATATCCTTCATGAACCGGATAAAACCTTTACCTTCACCCGGGAAAGACTTTTCAATTTCTGCTGCCTGGGCCTCATTTCCGTTGACCTTGGTCAAGGTACGACCGTTCTTGAAGTGAATACGGTAGAGCGGATCACAACGCAGTAGCTCTATACTCTGAGGTGATATGCCGCCTTCCTCCAAGATTTCCAGCAGCATTTCCGGCAGCAGGACAATCGTTGGACCCTGATCAATCCGGTACCGCCCATTCTCTTCAAAAGCTATACGTCCGCCGACCTGCGAGGCACGCTCAAACAATGTAATCTCCTGCCCACGCTTGCTAAGCAGAAGTGCAGCCGTCAAACCACCTATGCCGCCGCCGACAATAGCTACCCGGCTCACAGGGATGCCCCTGTCCCGGCAGATCTTGCCGAAGCATTCCGGAAGCGAGCAGAACGGTCATGCTCCCGTATTAGCCTTGCACTGATTTTGGCCGACTCGAATATCGTCGGCAATCCGCTTCCGGGATGCGTACCCCCTCCGACCAGCCAGATTCCCTTAACCTCCTGAAAGGTGTTATGTGGACGCATATACATCATTTGACCGAGATTATGAGCCAAATTAAATGTGGCACCGTTGTACACATCCAGCTTGTTGCGCCAATCCAGCGGAGAGAAGAACAAACTCTCTTCGATATGCTGCGATATTCCGGCAAGCCCTGGTATGCGCTGCAGCTTCTCTAGCATTTCTGCCTCTACCTTCAATCCCTCATGCTCCCAGTCTATTCCTGCCTTCAGATTAGGGACTGGCATGAGTACGTACAGAGAGGATTTACCGGCAGGAGCAAGCGTCGGATCCAAAGCGGATGGGTTATGAACATAAATAGAAGGATCCGCCGATAAGGTACCTAGCCGTGTAATCTCATCTACATTACGCCGGTAATCTTCCGCGAAATGTACAGAATGATGAGCCAGATCGAATTTAGCGTTAACACCCAGATACAGCATTGCTGTGGAGCACGAATAACGTTTGCGTTCGAGTTTCTGTGGTGTATATCTTTTTAACACTCCCGGTTCAAACAGCTGGGTCATTGCCGAGCCGAAGTCAGCACCAAGAACAACATAGTCCGCCTCTACTTTCTCCCCGTTCTCCAGTAATAACCCAGCAGCTTGACCGTTCCGGACAAGTACCCGCTTGACGCCACATGAGGTATGCACCCTCCCTCCAAGCTCTAATATCACATCAGCCATCGCTTGAAGTACTTTATTTATTCCGCCAATGGGATGATACAGACCGTATTTGTGCTCCAGATAGGAGAGAATAGTAAAGGTTCCTGGGCATTCCCAAGGTGACATTCCTAAATACTTTGCCTGAAAGGTAAACGCGTTCCGGAGACGCTCATCGTCAAAATAGGTCGAAAGCCGGTTATACACGGTATCCGTAGCATGCAGCTTAGGCAGCGCGCGCAGAACATCTTTTTTGGCATAATCGCCTAAGGATTGAAAAGGTCGCTGAAGCAGCGGCATGACTCTGTCAAACTTATCGGATTCGTCGGACATAAATCTTCTATAGCCGCTTCCGTTCCCGGGAAACAACGTCTCGATATGGGCTGCAGTACGCTCCTGGTTGGTAGAAGGTGTGAATACGGTATCTCCAAAATGCAGTGAATACAGCGGATCCAGTGCATGTAACGTAACGTAATCCTTCAGTGAACGCCCCGCCGATGCGAACAGCTCCTCCAGCAGATGCGGCATCATCAGAAAGGTAGCTCCCCGGTCGAAACGATAATCCCCCAGTTTAAGCTGACCTGAACGTCCACCCACAACCTCCTGCTTCTCATAAATCTCAACATTATATCCATCAGCAGCTAATAACATAGCGGCTGCGAGTCCTCCCGGCCCAGCTCCTACAACAGCAACCTTGGCAGCACCTGTATACCACATCAAATCCACCCCTCCTATACACAGCAAGATTATACAAACTTGCTTGTAACCTTATACAACTATGATACAAACATCATACATTTTTTAGATACCCTTGTAAATAACTCTATTCAAAACTTTCAAAAGCCTCCGTTCAGAGCTCAGAATGAAATACTTAAAGCAACAGGAATCAACCTCTTTTCATAATTTCCGACATCTTTGTGTGTGATGTGACGCGCTTTGTAGCGCAGATACGATTAATCGCCATCCTAATTGTGTCAGCAGTTGGGACTAATTGCCTATCACCACTTTGTCCTGATTTAAGATGTTTTGTCGATTCAATATAAGAACGCGTTCCTATATGAATGCATTTACAAAGCATTCTATTCAGAAGTTCGCTGAACTACAGACTCACATTAAGCACCTATCAGGTCGGGATCGAGGTACGTGCAAACTTTCAATTAAATAAAAAAAGCCCTCAGCACCACCCGAAAGTGATTCTAAAGACTTTGTTTTATACTCTTTTCTTTAGTGCGGTAAACACATGATCAAACCAGGACTGCCAGCCTCCAGAAGGTTGATTCATGACAAAACGTGCATTAGAGGAGCCCGGAAATCCGTCATATCCCCTGCCGCCGACAATAAACTCCGTTAGCGGATACTTCTCCTTCAGTCTCTGAATAAGCCCTTCACTATACGGAATCAGTTCAATATCAGTTACGGACATACAGACCGCTCCAATCTGGTTCTGCTGCTCGAGCATGGCCAGAATCCCTTCCTCAGGAGTATTGGCTCCCAAATAGATAACCTCTACACCATTTTTACGCAAAAAGAGGGAGAACAGCAGAAGCCCAACCTGGTGATGCTCACCCGCCGGACAAAACGCCAACACTTTGGGTAAATGGGAGTGCACCGGAAAAACATGAAAGAACTGATAAATACGGTTGGAGATCATATGGGTCATATAGTGCTCCTGTGCGACGCTTGCGTTTCCTGCTTCCCAGGCGCTGCCTACCTGAATCAGAATCGGCACAAGTACCTGATGAAACATGGCTTCGTATCCGTAGAGTGAGAAGCCAAACTCAATAAGCGCATTGGCGCGCTCCCCTTGAAATTCGAATAGTGTATTGTAGATTTGATTTTTCATTTTCTCTAAAGCATCCTGAGGTGATCCGCTTGCCAAGGTTATGCTATCCTTCAATTCCTTCTCTTTCCGTGCCTTCAACAATCGAACAGCGTGCGAAATGCTTATCCCCTGCTGTTCGGTCTGCTGCTTAAGCCAACGCAGGTCTTCTACATCATCATGGCTGTACAGCCTGTATCCGGACTCGGTCCGCTCAGGAGTTACAGCTTTATACCTGGTTTCCCAAGCCCGGAGTGTAACTGAAGGAATATCCACCATTTCGACGACCTGTTTGATCGAGTACACGATTTCATTCACTCACTTTCTCTGATTCCCTAGCTATATTTAAAAATTCAAACCTTATACAAAATATTTACACTCATTATACATAAGCTTGGGTACGATGTCATCCAACAGAATCCAATCCAAAAGTACTTGAATCCTCAAATAATCGTTACTACAAGGTATATAGTAGGAGCCCCAGCCTACAAAGGTCGGTATTCATCACACTGATCTTGTAGCCCTCTGGCCTGATATCACCTATGCGGACGAAAGCCCCACAGGCAGTGGACAAGAATTGGATCTGCTTAGCTAAAAAGAGGCTGCCCCTATAAGGCAGCCTCTTTTATGGAATAACAGCTTCGTTTAGAGCAGCGGAGACATCAGCCTTGCGGCGGATTCGAGCAACCGTTGGTACAGCTTTTTATCCATGAATTTCTCCTCCACAATTTGAGTGGTAGAAAGTAAATCACGCTCGAAATCGGCGACAATCCGCTTAACACTCTCCGTCTGGAGCAGCAGCGCGTTCACTTCAAAATTTAGGTGGAAGCTCCGCATATCCATATTCGCAGTCCCAATCGTAGCGATCTCACCGTCTACAATCAGCAGCTTGGAATGAATAAAGCCCTTCTCATATTCATAAATTTTCACTCCTGAATCCAGCAGAGCAGGGAAATAGGAATGAGATGCCAGGAACGGCAGCCATTTATCCGGTTTCGCCGGGAACAGCAGACGTACATCAATCCCTGACATAGCCGCTACGCGAAGTGCCGTAAGAATATCATCATCCGGTATAAAATAAGGACTGGCCATCCATACGGATTTCTCCGCCGAGGTAATCATAGAGAAAAAAATATTTTTGAGTGCCCGGCGTTCGTTGTCCGGACCGCTGGCAATAATCTGCACAGCGCCGTCTCCTACCACATTGCGCAGTCTTGGTGAGAGATAATCCTGTTGGAGGATCTTCTCTCCTGTCGTATGCATCCAATCCTGAAGGAAGATAATCTGCATCGTCCGGACAGCCTCACCCCGGATCAGCATATGTGTATCCCGCCAGAAACCATAGGTTTTGTTGCGGCTTAAGTATTCATCCCCTACATTTAATCCGCCCATAAATCCCACGTCTCCATCAATAACGACGATCTTGCGGTGGTTGCGGTAATTCACCCGGCTGGAGAAAAAGGATGTAGACCTGCCGTACGCCGCCACCTGGACACCCGCCACACTCATCTCGTTCAGAAAGGCTTTGGAGATCCCGTAACTGCCGACCGCGTCGTACATAAATCTGACCGTAACCCCGGCACGTGCCTTCTCAATCAGGATCTGTTGGATGCGGGTTCCGATGTGGTCAGACCGGAAAATATAGTATTCCATATGAATATGATGCTCCGCCTGGCGCAGCTCCAGCAGCAGTGTACCGAAGGTCTCTTCTCCATTGGTTAAAATACGCGTTTCGGACGCGAAGGAAATCGGGGTACGTGCCAGCCGCTGCGACAAACCGAGCAGTTTCTGACGGGAGCTGTCGAAGATCGACCAGTCCTGATGGATACGCAGGACGTCATTTTCAATCCGCTCGTAGGCCATCAGGTCACGTTGCGCTTTTTTATCATATTTGCGGCGTTTGAAGACATTCTGTCCGAATAGAAAATAAAAAACCAGTCCCAGGACCGGTATGAGGGCAAGGAGTAAAATCCAGGCCATCGTGGTCGATGGATTGCGGTTCTCCATAAATATAGCCAGACCTATGGAAACTACGGTCAACGTGGAAAAAATACTGATGATGGTGCCGCCTGTACTGCCGAATATCCCGAAGCCGAAGTAGTAGAAAGCCAATAATGCCCCGATAATGACTATAGCCTGCAGTCCTCTTCTCATAGACAACCTACCTTCTCTTTCATTACAAACTCATGGAATAGACACATTTACATCTTACAGGAAGAAGGTCTTTCTTCCTACTCGAATCCTGCTGAAAATGCTAATTACAACAAAACTGTAACTTCTTGGCCCGTGATTTGAATTCCGGCAAACATTATAATATAATCGTTCTGACCGTGCAGTCAAGATGAGAACCGTCGAGTCAGAAAGGAGCAAGCAGCTCAGTGTCCGATAAAAACATCGACAAGAAAGAAAAGATCATCAAGACCGCCATGCAATTGTTTGCTGTAAAAGGTTCCTCCGCCACCTCTATGCAGGAGATTGCCGAACTCAGCGGTATTTCCAAAGGAAGCCTGTATCTGGTGTTCAAATCCAAGGAAGAACTGGAGCGCAGCATTTACATATATTGCTTCCGCATGATCCGGGATCCGCTACTGTTGGAGGAAGAGCAGAACTACGCAACACCGCAGGAAAGATTGCGCAAGCAAATTGAAATTCTGCTGAACCATGTCTACGAGCTGCGCGAGTTCCTGCAGCGGCAAATCCAGGATATGGCCGGACGCGGACAGACAAATGCCCCGGAATGGATGCGCAAAAGCAGCATTCCCGTCATGAAATGGTTCCAGTCCAAACTGGAGACTCTGTACGGGAAAGAGATACTGCCCTATATCGGAGACCTGGTTCTTCTCGCTAACGGGATGCTCAGTTCCTATGTGCATGTCATCTTCCATCCGAAGACATCTGTTCCTACCGTACGCATGGCAGAGAATATGGTCACCCTGATGGATATTGTGGCTGCCGGCCTGCTTGCCGGTAAACCCGCACCACTCATTTCAGATGAAGTTATCTCTATCTGGATGGAGGAGGGTGAAGAGAGTATCCGCAGAAATCCGCTTCAGCTTATTAAGGAAATGCGGCAGCAGCTTCTTGCTTCCACACTGGAGCCGCAAATGCTGGAGGATGTGCAGGAATCCCTTCTTATCCTGGAAAAAGAAATTCTGCTGGGCCATCCCCGCCGGGCAATTATACTCGGAATGATGTCCAACCTGCAGGCCTGTCCCGAGCTTGCAGAAACGCTGAACGACCTGAAAAAGCTGATTGCCCCTCACATGGAAGGATTATGCGGGGAATTGTAAACAGAGAGAAACAAGGGATAGTGAGTTCTAATTAAGATGTAACCGAGAGGAGCAGAAACAAATCTATGAAGAGTCTAATTAATTTCTCGCTCAGAAACAAATTTGCCATTTGGCTTCTGACGATCATTACGGTATTCGCCGGCCTTTACAGCGGCCTTACCATGAAACAAGAGACACTACCTAATATCAGTATTCCTTATCTAAGCATTACTACCATTTATCCGGGTGCTGCCCCGGAGGGCGTTGTTAATGATGTCAGCAAACCGCTGGAGCAGCGGCTGCGCAATGTAGACGGAGTTAAAACACTAACCTCGACCTCACTTGAAAATGCTTCGAGCGTTATTATCGAATTCGAATACGGCACCAATCTGGACAATGCCACAGCTGCAGTGCGGGAAGCACTGAATGAAGTGGCCCTGCCGGACGATGTGCAGAAACCAAGTATTTCCCGTTTCAGCCTGAGCTCGCTGCCGGTGGTTTCACTGAGCTTGGCAAGCAGCGAATCCGCGGACCTGGAAGCCCTGACGAAGATTGCCGAGAACGATATCCGTCCGGCTCTGGAGGATGTTGAAGGTGTAGCATCCGTGCAGATTGCCGGACAATATGTGAAAGAAGTCTCCCTGAAATTTAATCAGGATAAGCTTAAGCAGTATGGCCTGACGGAAGAGACTGTTAAAGGTATTGTGATGGGCTCTTCCATCCGCGTGCCACTGGGTCTCTTCGAGATGGAACAATCCGAGAAGGCCGTCGTTGTAGACGGTAATATCACTACCGTTGATGACCTCAAGAATGTGGTCATCCCTGTTATTCCGGCAGGCGCAGGTGCTGCGGCAGGCAATAGCGCACCTGGCACAGGTGCTGCTGGTACGAATGCAGGAGCTACCGCTGGGGCTGCGGGTATGGATGCAGGAGCAGTAACTGGCGCTGGTGCTGGTGCGGCAATGGGGCTGCCAACGGTTAAGCTGGGCGAACTGGCTGACATTACGGTTGTCGGCAATTCCGAATCCATCTCACGCACTAACGGCAAGGACTCCATTGGCATCCAAATTGTCAAAGCCAATGATGCCAACACGGTTGATGTCGTGAATGGTGTTAAAGATCAGATTGATGAACTGAAGAAGCAGTATGACGGCTTGGATCTGATCGTGCTCCTGGATCAAGGCAAACCGATTGAGGATTCCGTGAACACGATGCTGTCCAAAGCGGCATTCGGTGCCCTTTTTGCTGTCCTGATCATCCTTCTGTTCCTGCGGAATATCCGCTCGACCATCATCTCCATCATCTCCATTCCGCTGTCGCTTCTGATCGCGGTACTGTGCCTGCGTCAGATGGACATCACACTTAACATGATGACGCTGGGAGCAATGACCGTTGCCATCGGCCGTGTCGTCGATGACTCCATTGTTGTTATTGAGAATATATACAGACGGCTCTCTCTGTCCGGCGAGAAGCTGCGCGGCCGAGAACTCATCAGTGCGGCGACCCGCGAAATGTTCGTTCCGATCATGTCGTCCACGATCGTTACCATCGCCGTGTTCCTGCCTCTTGCCTTCGTGAGCGGTATGGTTGGCGAGCTATTCCTGCCGTTCGCACTTACTATGGTGTTCTCGCTGCTAGCCTCCCTGCTGGTTGCGATTACTCTGGTTCCTGCCTTAGCGCACTCCCTGTTCCGCAATGGCCTGAAGAATAAGCACAGTCACGAAGACAAACCGGGTGCTATGGCTGCAGGCTACCAGAAGATTCTGAACTGGTGCCTATCCCATAAGCTGGTTACCTTTGGCATCGCTGTTCTGCTGCTTGTAGGAAGCTTGTTCCTGATCAAACCCATCGGCGTCAGCTTCCTGCCTTCCCAGGAAGAGAAGAACATTACTCTAACCTTCTCCCCAAGTGCCGGACAACGTCTTGAAGACGTGAAAGAGCTGGGTCTGAAAGCCGAGAAATATATTCTGGCTCAAGATCATGTAGATAAGATGCAATATTCCATTGGCGGCAGCAGTATCTTCGGTATGGGCGGCGGCAAATCGGGATTATTCTATGTAGCCTATGACAGCAATACGCCTGACTTTGATAACGTAAAAGAGCAACTGATTGAAGGATTGACGAAAGAGATTCCAGAGGGCGTATGGGGCGATATGTCCGGTATGTCCGGCGGTGGCCTGGGAGGAAATACGCTGACCGTCAATATTTTCGGTGATACGCTGGAGCAGCTTAAACCAGTGGCCGACCAAATCGCCGGTATTGTACAAAAGGACACTGCTAACTTCAAGGATGGGGAAACCAGCCTGTCCGAAGCCTATGAGCAATACACCATTGTTGCGGATCAGCAGAAGCTTAGTGCACTAGGCCTGACCGCAGGTCAGATTGCGATGAAGCTTAGTCCGGCAAGTGCTAGGCCAGTATTAACTGAAGTTGATGTAGACGGCAAAAACTACAAAGTCTATATCGAGACAGATACCGCTACGTACGGCAGCATTGAGGAGATGGAAGCCGCAACGCTTACGTCACCACTGGGAATCTCCGTACCTGTGGGTCAGGTAGCGACTATTGAGAAAGGCACTTCACCAGACTCCATTACCCGCATGGACGGTAAAATGATGGTGGATGTGACTGCTGAGATTATCGCCACTGATGTGAATGCTGCTTCCAATAACGTGAAGGCTGAAATCGATAAGCTGGATCTGCCGGATGGCGTAACTGTTACCTACGGCGGCGTAACTGAGCAGATCAATGAAACCTTCGGACAGTTGGGCATTGCCATGGCTGCAGCCATTGCTATCGTATACTTTGTACTCGTAGTTACCTTCGGCGGCGGTCTGGCACCATTCGCCATCCTGTTCTCTCTGCCTTTCACGGTGATCGGAGCGCTTGTCGCCCTCTTGATCTCAGGTGAAACGCTGAACGTATCCGCACTGATGGGCGCACTGATGCTTATCGGTATCGTAGTCACGAATGCCATCGTGCTCATTGACCGGGTCATTCATAAAGAGAAGGAAGGGCTTACTACACGCCAGGCACTGCTTGAAGCTGGTGGAACGCGTCTGCGCCCAATCCTGATGACGGCGTTGGCAACCATCGGCGCCCTGCTCCCGCTCGTTAGCGGACTTGAGAACAGCGCAGGTATTATCTCCAAGGGACTGGGTGTTACCGTTATCGGCGGCCTGATCAGTTCCACCCTGCTCACTCTTGTGGTTGTACCGGTTGTGTATGAATTCCTCATGAAATTCCGCAGCAAGCGGGTAGAGGAATAAAGCAAAGGCATTGACTAGCAGCCCTCTGGTGCTGCATTGTCTATCGGAAATGAATATACAAGTGTCTCCCACATAAATGTTTCTCACGAAAAGCGATAAACCTTCGTATGGGGAAGCCACGAATAGTGCAAACAGCGATTGTCCGTTAGCGGAGAATCGCTGTTTTGCGTTTTGAGTCAAAGACCCGGCAGATGACAGCTATCTATGGATTAACGCCGGTTTTTCCATCTAATCCTGGCAAGTGGGATATAGCTGACAGATACACAACCACTGCTTGTTTCAAAACGATAGTAGACAGTACAATGAAGGCAATGAGTGACTATTAAGGGGGGCAGGCATGATTACAACCGTAACTTTGAATGCGGCCATCGATAAGATCTACACCGTGCCCCGCTTCCGCACAGACGGGGTCTTCCGGATCGCCGAAGCTCTTACTCTTCCCGGAGGCAAAGGCATTAATGCTGCCCGGGTGCTGAATATTCTGGGCGCTCCCGTGACGGCCTGCGGTTTCGCCGGAGGATATACGGGAGCGCGGTTGCTGGCCGGGCTGGAGGAGGAAGGGATTGCTGCCGATTTCGTCAAAGCAGCCTTTGGCGAAACCCGGCTCGCCTTAACGGTACTGGACCCCGACTGTGAAACCCAGACGGAATTGATTGAAGCTGGACCGCTCATCCGGGGAGAAGAACTGCAGAGCCTGCGCAGCAAGCTGGAGATGCTCGCCAGCCGTTCCGAATGGGTGCTGCTTTCAGGCAGTCTGCCTGAAGGCTGCCCGCCGTGGATTTACGCCGAGCTGACCGAGGTAGCCCATCATTGCGGGGCGAAGGTCATGCTGGACGCAAGCGGCGAAGCCTTGCGGCTGGGCCTTAACGGCAGACCCGAGCTCGTCAAGCCGAATGAACATGAGGCTGCCGAACTCGCCGGGTTCGCCCACTCAGGCAGCGAAAGCGATGACCTTCTCTGCCTCGAAACGCTGCTGGCGCTGGGAGCGCAGGCAGCAGTGGTCACGCTTGGCGCGCGCGGTGCCGTCGCCGCGGCAGAGGGGCAGCGGTACCGTGTATCGCTGCCGCCCACAGCCATCGTCAGCCCGCTGGGCAGCGGCGATGCCGCGGCGGCCGGGCTGCTGGCTGCACTGCTGCGCGGCGAGGACTGGCCGCAGGCGCTGACTTTCGGGATGGCCTGCGGCACTGCGGCAGCCCTTCATCCTTCGGCCGGTGTCGTTAATCAAGCCGATGTGGTTCGCATCCGTTCCGGCGTTCAGGTAGATAAATGGTTCCTCCTGCAAGGCTAATGTTCGGACAGAACAAAAAAACCGGATTCCGCCAAGTAGGGCCGGCTCTCCGGTTTGAAAGCATATTAGGTTATGAAGGCTGGATATAGCAGATTGACTACCGCTCCCGGACCTCATAATTGAATTAAGCTTAATAGATCAAGCTACTTCATCGAAGCAGCACCAGTCTCCAGCGAAGACTTCCAGGCGCGTAGCATGTTCAGATCCTGCGGCAGGAACTCTTCCAGCATGTGGCTGAGACCCAGATACAACGGGCTGTCCGTAGCCGCATTTAATGTCTTGCAGAACTGCGGTGTCCAGAGCAGCAAGTGCTCTTCCAGGAATTTCTCCTGAATTTCCAGAAGCTCCATAGCGCTTCTCACGGAGAAACTGTTAAATAGCATACGCTCATGCAGTACAGCCATGAACTCCAGCTCGATGGCTATATGGTCATCCGCTTCACCATTGCATTTATTAAACACGATTCCTGCGGAGGCATACACATCAGAGATTACGTTGCAGTAGTCTTCACTCTCACCAAGGTTGGCGGCTTCACGCGGTACAAAGGTCTTAACGGCACCTGTGCTCATCAGACGCTTAAACTCCTTATCCTCTTTCGCGCAGATGGACGGAAGCTCCTGCGGCTCCTGGCTGCAAAGATAGCGTTTCAGTTCCCGTCCTCCTTCAGTCATCTCAGCGGCAACACTCATTTGACGGTTACGGCTCCACTGGGCAACTAGGGAAAGGGTCGGTTTTCTTCCAAAAAAATCAGTCATCAGCTGGTATATTAATCCACGGCTCTCCAGCCAGCGGCTGAACGCTTCCGGCACGGTAAGGGATGGAACAGTCTCTAAAGTCATTTTGCAAATCCTCCTTGAATGGGTTTACCCCGGTCCATGCAGCGTAGCGGCTGATAGAACCGGTGTCTTAGTTGTTTTCGCAAAAGTTAAACTGCTGTTTAGAACGATAAATTGGATATGCACTTCTGCTCGAACGCTCATTTTGTATACCTAAATTATATCGGACATTGAAAACGCTTTTCGTGAGCATTCTATGTCGATTCCTGCCAATTGTCGTATTTCTGTCAAAATTTGAAGTATTCCTGTTATATGCTTATAACTTAAGATTATAAGGATCTTGACTAGTAGATTTATTTAGATAAAATCCAGGATTCAGACTGCCGTTATTCTGTATGATTGACGTAACCCGTTATACTCTTTAAAATTTAAAGAAAAAACAGCCCGTTATAAGGAGGGAGCAACGTATGGAGCCGTTAACGGACCCTTTTGGCCGCATACATGATTATATCCGCATCTCGGTAACAGACCGCTGCAACCTGCGCTGTATTTATTGTATGCCTGCTGAGGGAATGCAATTTCAGCCCCACGACGAGATTATGAGCTATGAGGAGATCACTGCTGTGGTTAAATCGCTTGCTCCACTCGGGCTTCGCAAGATCCGGCTGACTGGAGGCGAACCGCTCGTACGCAAAGATTTGGAGAAGCTTGTCTCCATGCTTGCCGAGGTTCCCGGCATTGAAGATATCGCCCTTACTACAAACGGACTGATGCTCCCCGCCAAAGCTCAGCTGCTGAAAGATGCGGGATTGTCACGGGTGAATATCAGTCTGGACTCCCTGCGCCAAGACCGTTTCTCTATGATTACACGCGGCGGCGAAGTGAGTAAGGTGCTTAAAGGAATAGAAGCGGCTGATGCCGCAGGCCTGCATCCTATCAAGCTTAATGTGGTGTTGATGAAAGGGATCAACGATGATGAGATCAAGGATTTCATCTCCCTCACCCTGGACAGCCCGCTTAACGTAAGATTCATTGAATATATGCCGATTGGCAGCGCAAGCGACAGCTGGCGTCAGTCCTATCTGCCGCTCGAGACGGTGCTCGAAGCCTGTAACGAAGCTGGCTGGGCCACAGAGGAAGCTGGCAGTATTGCGGGGAACGGTCCTTCACAGAACCGTCGTGTAGTTGGAGCCAAAGGTACATTCGGTCTGATTCATCCGGTCAGCGACCATTTCTGCGACAACTGTAACCGGCTGCGTCTTACCGCGGACGGTCATATCAAAGCCTGCCTTTATTGGTCTGATGAATATAACGTACGTCCGTTAACCGGGGACCCGGAAGCCATACAGGCATTATTCCGCAAGGCGCTTGGCAATAAGCCCCACAATCATGAAATGGCGCTCGCCCTCGAGCGGAAGACCCAAAGCCATACTCCGACTGCGCGCCGGATGTCACAGATAGGCGGTTAATTGAACGCCCATATATACAGCCATACCCCAGATCAGCAGCGCGGACAAGATATTGAGCAGGCGCACCAGCCTGCCGGAAGTATCTGCCCGCCCCAGCCATCTGCCGGCTCCAGCCAGTCCCGCGAACCAAATCCAAGAGACCCCTGCCGCGGCGGCGGCGAACATCCAGCGTTCCCCGCCGCTGTAGTGCAGCGAGTTCATACCAATCACCCCGATCGTATCCATAATCGCATGCGGATTCAGCAGCGACACGGATAGGGCATACCCCACCTGCCCTTTTAGAGACAAGACTGCAGTATCTCCTTCCTCAGGAACACCCGTCCAAATCTTATACCCCATCCATAACAGAAACACCATTCCCGCACCGTACAGAACGGGCGTCACCCATTCTACAGACAACACAACAAGTGACACGCCGCTGACAGCCGCGGTAATAAGCAGTGTATCGCATAATGAAGCGGTCAAAATGACCGGCAAGGCACCCCGGAGTTTAGGATGAAGCGCCCCTTGATTGAACACGAATATATTCTGTACCCCCAGCGGCAAAATAAGTCCGAATGCCAGGATGATTCCATGAATAATTGCAGTTAACATCTATACCTTCCTTTCACATCAAGCCTAAATGACGGTAAACGGCGGGCTCCATCAGGAGTGTCTGCGTTCTAACCTTCGAGACGACTACCGTAATGCTGATACTACAACCCCCCGATCAGATCTGTAACCATCCAAATACTCATGACGGTACCAACCAAGTTCAGCAACCACTATGAACCATGATATACTCTTAGGCAAAAAAGGAGCCGTATACCGTATGAACCCAAACTCTAACCGGCCGCCGGGGCCTTCTCTTGTTCGGGGTACCTTCATTGATACTTGGAAGCCTGATCCCTCCTCAGCCCTTCCACTTCATGTCCAAATCTCGGGATATATTCACGGGAAAATCAAACGCGGCGATTGGGCGGCAGGCATGCGCGTGCCTCCGCAGCGGGAGCTGGCGCGCCGGTTCGGCGTCAACCGGAGCACGCTGGTATCCGCGCTTGGCCATCTGGCATCGCAGGGGCTCATTGAAGGAAATCGCGGAGGCGGAACACGCGTTATCCTTCCGGCACCCGACAACACTCTCCACACAGGTAATTGGAATGCTTACATTGAGGAAGGCATCCACTATCCCAATCTGCCTGCCGTGCAGGCGATTAACCATCTTGAATTTACAGAAGGTCTGATCCGTCTGGGAACTGGTGAACTATCCCCGGAGCTGCTGCCATCTGGCGAAATGATGTCCATTCTCTCCGGTCTAAACGGACAGAATCTTCCTTTATCCTACGAGGAACCACTGGGCAACCTGGCCTTGCGAACGGCTGTCAGCACAGAACTGGCTAAATCCGGGATAGAAGCCAATCCCTCTTCTATTGTGATTCTGTCCGGAGCGCTTCAAGGCTTTCAGCTCATTGCACAGGGACTGCTTCCCCGAGGCTCTACGGTTCTACTGGAGAAGCCATCCTATTTGTATTCCATCCATTCCTTCCAATCCGCCGGGCTGAAGCTTCAAGGACTGCCCATGGACGAACGCGGAATTCTGCCTGACCGTCTTGAAGCGGCTGCACTGCTCTCAAAAGCTGCACTTCTCTATACGATTCCATCGTTCCATAACCCCACAGGTATCCTTATGGACGAAGAACGCCGCCGTAACCTCATGTCTGCTGCGGGATCGCTTGGTCTGCCAGTTCTGGAGGACGGTGCTTATCAGGAGCTATGGCTGGATTCACCGCCGCCTCCACCGCTGAAAGCTCTCGATAGGGAAGGGCGGGTTCTGCACCTGGGCACCTTATCCAAAACCGCAAGCCCCGGCCTGCGCGTCGGCTGGGCTGTAGGCCCTGAAGCCGTAATCCGGCGGCTGGCCGATATCAAAATGCAGAGCGACTATGGGGCAAGCTCAATATCCCAGCTTCTGGCCTCCAAGTGGCTGGGAGAAGGGTATCATGCGAGGCATATGGACAGGCTGCGCAGCCAGCTCCGCCATAGACGCGATGCCACGCTAGCTATGCTGGAGAGGAATTTCAGCGGTATCGCCACCTGGACCAAGCCTGCAGGCGGCTTTTACATCTGGTTACGGCTTCATCACCCCCTGCCATTGCCGAAGCTGTTCACCGCCGCACTGGGAGAAGGCCTGCTGCTGAATACCGGAGATTTATATCACCGCAGCGACAGCAGGCATCTCCGCCTGTCCTATGCCTATGCCTCCCTTGGCGAACTGGAGACAGGCATCGCTAAGCTTGCCAAACTGATCAAACAAATGAATTGAATTAGAATATCAAATGACAAATAATAATATTTGTCATTTGATATTTCTTTGTGCTATACTCCGTGTACAGGAGGTGACCGAGCAACGATATCGTTGTTCCCCTATGAATAAACCAAGTCCCTTTTTAAGCAAGACAGAAATTCTGGATGCCGCAGAACAAACTCTCCGGCGGTTTGGTCCTGAGAAAACCTCGGTAACTGATGTCGCCAAACTGCTAGGGGTCAGTCATGGTACGCTGTACCGGCATTTCCCCAGTAAGGCTGCATTAAGAGAAGCCGTCACTGAAAGGTGGCTGGAGGAGAAGATCATCGCCCCGCTTGCCGAAGTTACAACAAGCGAATCCCTATGTGGAGAGCCACTTCAGCAATTACACCAGTATATCCTCAAGCTGGTAGAGCTCAAGCATTTTTTTGCAAAAGAAGACCCTGAAATGTTCAAAATGTATGCTGCTGTAACGGCAGAAGCGGCTGAACTGATCGCAACCCACATCGAACAGATCTTTGCACATATGAGCCGGATGATTACAAGAGGAATTGAGGAAGGAAGCATGAGACGTTCGGGAGAGACCGGAGATATAGCCCGCGCGGTGTTTCAAGCTACGGCTATGTTCCACCACCCCGCCCATGCGTATGCCTGGCTAGGCGCAGACACCATGAAGCACTTCAATGATTTGTGGACGCTGATCGCGTCGGGTCTTGCAGACCCTAATTATAAGGAGGAATAAGAATGAATACTGTGAAACAAAACCTGCTGGGGAAGGTGGCACTGGTTACAGGTGCCTCCCGGGGGATTGGCCGTACCATTGCCGAGCAGCTCGCAGAGCTTGGGGCAAGCGTGGTTATTAATTATTCAAGCAGTCCCGCCCAAGCTGAAGAAGCCGTAGAGGGCATTAAAGCCAAGGGTGGCACAGCGGTAGCCCTCAAGGCTGATATCAGCCAGCCGGCGCAGATCGAACAGTTGTTCAAGGGCAGCATCGCTACATTCGGCAAGCTTGATATCGTTGTTAACAATGCCGGTATTATGATCACTAAAGGCATCGCCGATGTGACTGAAGAAGAATTCGATAAGCAATTCGCCATTAACGTCAAAGGCACTTACTTCTCCTGCCGGCAAGCCTTTCTTCATCTGGAGCATGGAGGCCGCGTCATCAACTTCTCCACCTCCGTTAATGGCCAGATGTTCCCGGCATACAGCGTATACGCAGGAACCAAAGGCGCAGTCGAGCAGTTCACCCGCCAGCTTGCCAAAGAATTCGGCCATAAGGGTATTACGATTAATGCCGTGGCTCCCGGCCCCGTCGCAACGGAATTATTCCTGAACGGCAAATCAGAGGAGCTGCTGGAGAACCTAAAGAAAGCCAATGCGTTAGGCCGCTTGGGAGAAACCGGAGATATTGCCAGTGTGGTCAGCTTCCTGGCCGGTCCCGACTCCCAGTGGATCACAGGACAAACCCTTCGCGTCAACGGAGGATTTATCTAAGCATCCAAAGTTAAATAGGACGTACACAAATTTAGTAATCTCAAGACATGCCGTTCGTCAATGACACTTTAAATGCCGTCCCTTCACCGGGGCGGCTTTCTGCTGTTACCGTACCCCCATGAATCTCAACAATCTTCTTCACCAGTGATAACCCAAGACCGCTTCCACCGGCTGCACTGCTGCGGGCCTGATCCGCCTTATAGAAGCGATCAAAGATCCGGGGCAGATCATTTCCTCCGATCCCGATTCCACTGTCTTTGATCATGACCTCAATTCCATCGGTTCCCCGGGAAGCCATTTCGATACGTATACTCCCGCCCCGTGGAGTGAACTTAATGCTGTTATGCAGCAGATTGCCCCATACCTGGCTCATTAAATCCTCTACTGCGCTCACTTTAACCTCCTGCAGTTCGGCCTCGACTTCAAGACCTTTCTCCAGCCACTGCGGTTCACAGGCGAGGATGATCTCACGGATCTGCTTATCCAGCCGGTAAGGCTTGCGCTCGAAAGGGAAACTTCCCTCCTCCAGCGCCGACAACTTCAGCAGATTGTCGCTCAGCCCGGACAGCCGTGTGCTCTCCGCCTCAATAATATCGAGATAGTGGCTGCGCTTCTCCGGTTCAATTCCTTCATTACGCAGCGCTCTGGCAAAGCCGCGGATCGAAGTCAGAGGAGACTGGATTTCATGCGATACGCTGGAGATGAAATCCTGGCGCATGCCCTCCATCCGGCTGAGCTCACTGGCCATCTCATTAATCCCCTCTACGATCTCCCCGAATTGCCCGAAACGCCTTGGATTCTCCAAAGTGATCTTGAAATCTCCCTTGGCAATCTGCCGGATGGCTGTGATGATCGGTATATAGAAGCTTTTCTCCCGCCCTCGGGTAAAAAGGCTGATCGTCCCCATGATAACGATAAGGAATAGGAAAGTTAACATGATTATGATTAGCTGTTCTACATAAGCTGAGGAAGGTGTTCCAAAGTGCCTAAACAATAGCCTGGAGGCGAAAAACGCTCCGGTGCCTGCTGTAGCAATCCCTGTCAACAATAATACAATTCCCCCGAGGAACGAAAGGATCTCTTTCAAGCGATTCATCCCGCAGGCACCTCCAATCGATAGCCAAGGCCCCGGACAGTGCGGATGTTGAACCCGTAATTATCTCCTGCAAACCGCTCCCGCAGCCGGTTGATGTGAACGTCCAGCGTACGTTCATTCCCCTCGAAATCATAACCCCAGATATCCTCAATTAACCTCTCGCGCGTCAAGGTCTGACCGGGGTAGCTTGCCAGCTTGAACAGCAGTTCATATTCTTTGAGCGGAAGATTGAATTCCTCTTCCCCGCAGATGATTTCATGCGTCTTGCGGTTCATACGGACCCGGCCGATCGTAACGCTCTGTGCAGCGGATATCTGATAACGTTTGAGCAGCGCTCTGACACGCGCAATCAATACCGCAGGCTCAAACGGTTTGACCAGGTAATCGTCTGTTCCGAGTTCAAAACCTTTCACAATCTGCGCGGTCTCTCCCTTGGCCGTCAACATTAACAGCGGAAATTCATAGCTCTTCCTTAACTGCCGGCATAGTTCCCAGCCGTCCATGTTTGGCATCATGATATCCAGAATGACCATGTCTACGATATGATCCTCAAGGAAGAGCAAGGCTTCCCTGCCATCGGAAGCCCCATATACTTCATCGATCCCTTCAGCTTTCAGGAACAATTCTACCAATTCGCGGATATGCGGATCGTCGTCCACCACGAGTATTGCTGTCATATTCTAACTCCGCCCCCTCTTCGTCGGCCCTGCCAACCACTTCCGGTTCATTCATTTGCAACTGCTGGGCCGCGAACTCGCGGTACAGCTCATGGCTCTGCAATAACTCTTCATGATTGCCTGCCCCGGTAATCTTGCCTTTCTCCATAAATATAATCCGGTCGGCATTGACAACAGTAGAGAGCCGATGGGCAATCACTACCGTGGTCCGGCCTTTCATCAGATTGGTCAGCGCTTTCTGAACTACAGCCTCCGACTGGCTGTCCAGACTGGATGTAGCCTCATCTAGCATCAGGATCGCCGGGCTGCGCAGCAGCGCCCGGGCAATCGCAATCCGCTGGCGTTGTCCACCCGATAGCTTCACGCCGCGTTCGCCCACATCGGTATTGTAGCCGTCTGGCAATTCTTCAATAAATTGATCGGCATACGCCATCTGTGCCGCTGAAATCATCTCTTCGCGGGTGACTTCACGATCTAAACCGTAAGACAAGTTCTCTGCAATCGTTCCTGCGAGCAGCGGGCTCTCCTGGGAGACATAACCGATTTGTTCTCTCCAGGCAGATAATGCGAGACCGGAGATTGGCTGTCTGCCAAGCTTGATCACTCCGGATTCAGGTTCATAGAACCGCTCCAGCAGGGAGAACAGGGTTGTTTTACCGCCGCCGCTTGGTCCGACAATGGCGGTTACAGCACCCGGCAGGATGTCGAAGCTGAGCTCACTCAGCACACGTTCGTCTTTTTTATAGCCGAAGCTTACGTCCTCCAAACTGATGGTCTGATTCATATCCTCTATCTTCTGAATACCCTCATAATTCTCCTCCTGCGCCTCCAGCGTTTCAATCATTCGCTCTGAAGCTCCCCGGGCCTTTTGGATCTGGGCGAAAAACGTGGTCAGTTGGGTAAGCGGCATAATAATGTTGATCAGATACAGAATAAAAGCGACCAGCTCTCCGGCTGTAATCACACCTGCTGATACCTGCATCCCGCCATAGCCGATAATTACTACCAGCAGCATCATAAATACAAAGGACACGAGCGGACTAATCAGCGCATTGACACGGCCTTCGCGGATGCCGAAGGAGAGCAGGTTCATAATACCCGTCCGCCCGGCCTCATATTCTCTGCGCTCCGCCCCGGAGGATTTCACCAGCCGGATCTCCGATAACACTCCGCTTAGGGTCGAAGTAAAGGACGCCGTTTCATCCTGCATCCCCTTCGATATTTTGTACATCTGGCGCCCAAGCGGTACCAGAATCAGCGCGGATAACGGAAGCACGGTGAACAGCACCAGAGTCATTTTCCAGTTCAAATAGAGCAGCACCGAGATGGAACCGATAATGGAGATGATTCCGGTAAAAAGGCTCGCCAGATGCTCGGAGACCAACGTTTTAATAATCCCTGTATCGTTAGTCATCCGGCTGACGCTTTCACCTGTGCGGCTATCGTTGTAGTAGGACAACGGCAGCGCAAGAAATTTGCGCCATAACCGGTCACGCAAGGACGCTACCAGCTTCTGCCCCGCATAGTTAAGCAAATAAATAGAGACCCCGCCCGCTATGGTCTGGGCGATGAACGCTCCGGCAATGAGGGCGATTTGCCCGCCGCTGACAGAGGATAGCGAGAAGCCGTCAACGAGATTTTTAGTGAACATAGGGATAACTAGTCCCACCAGTGTAGATACCATACTTAATGCAATCGCGACGGCCAGCAGGCCGTAGGATGGTTTGGTTTCTTTCAGCAGTGTCAGAAATGGCTTAATGGTCTTACTCTTCTGACGTTTGGAAATATTCATGTTCATGAATGCTCCCCCTTTCTTCAATAAAGCTACAATACCCCCGCTATGTAAACACAATTTAAACAACTTTGGACTATTATTCGGAACCTTCATCCTGTGCGAAATGAACCCGCTGTACGGCTGTCCGATAGTCCTCTGGGGTATTCATATTGAAGAGCGCATGGGGGAAATCTTCCACCGGAACATAAATTACATTTAACCCTTCCAGCCATTCCAGCACCCGGAGGCGCCGCTGTTTCAGTACCTCTTCAAGACTGGGGAGAACGCTCCTATGGTAGAATGCCAGCAGTGGCTGTACTTTGCCGCCCTCTGCTACAGGAATAACAGCCTGAACCTGCGTACCGGCACCCTGCACGATGGCTAGAAGAGCCTGAAGAAGTCCATGATGGGCAAAAGGCAGATCGCAGGCCATAACCACATTCCATTCAGCGTCCGAGGAAGACAGTCCCGCATGCAGACCCCCGAGAGGTCCAAGACCGGGGTACTGGTCAGGAATAATCTTCACACCAAGGAATTCATATTCATTAGTGTCCCTTTCACCGGAGGAGACCATAACGCTCTCTGCTACAATCAACAGCTGGGATAACAATCGGGAGATCAGCGGCTCCTCCCCGATCTCGAGCAGTGCTTTGTTGACTCCCATCCGGCGGGAATGGCCGCCTGCAAGAAGAATTCCCTTTATTTTCATATTAATCTCCTTTCAGTAGCTCTCTGTCCTCCTGTGACGCACCTATCTTGTATCCCCTTTCAACACATGTTACAGTGGTAGAAGTGGCCTTAAAAAGTCCCATCCATAATGAATGCAAGGCATTTTGCGGGAAAGGAGTGCCCAATTTGCGGGATAATGATGACAAGCAGCCTTCTTTCACGTCTTTAAAATGGTTCAACTTCTTTGTATACGGAACAATGGTGCTGTTCACCAGCTTCTTTCAACTATACCTGCAGGATGTCGGAATGAACAAGCTGGAGATCGGGGCGCTGATGTCCCTCGGTCCGTTTGTGTCAATTTTCGCCAACCCCTTCTGGGGAATCTGGACAGACCGATATCAGAACATACGGCGGATCGTCCTACTAATGCTTACAGGTACTCTTGTATTCTCCCTGGTAGCCTTTCAGGCAAGTACATATGAAATGGTATATATATCCATGACCTTATTCTTCTTCTTTCAGACGCCGTTATTTGCCCAGAGTAACACAATGATTCTCAGCTATATTGATGGTACCGAACGGCGTTTTGGCTCCTTTCGGCTGTGGGGATCTCTGGGATGGGCGCTTACAGCTATTATGGCAGGACCGATTATAGAGTCTATGGGCGTCTCCGTACTTTCCTATTTATTTGCGGCCTTGCTTGGCGCATCCATGCTCGCTTTAGCCGCATTGCCTAAACTGAACCATTCGATCGGGATTGCTCCGCTTCCGTTCAGGGGCTTCAGCAAGCTGTTTTTTAATCCGTTTTTCTTATGCTTTATTTTCTTCGGCATTCTGGTCTCCATTCCGAATACGATGAACAATACCTTTATGTCTCTGTACATTACGGATTTGGGCGGCTCCAAGTCGATGGTCGGGCTTGCTGTATTCCTGTCTTCCATCCTGGAGATCGGCGTACTCATGCTCTGCGACCGGTTTCTGAAGCGCAAAATCTCCATTCTTACCGGCTGGCTGGCGTTCGTCAGTGCCCTGTTCGTGCTTCGCTGGTGGCTGATGGCAGGCGCTACTTCTCCGCTTGAAGTGGCCTTCATTCAGATCCTGCATTCCCTTACCTTCGGCGGGTTCTTCTATGTAGGTACCCAGCTCACCATGCTGCTCGTTCCCCGGCCCTACCGCTCGGCAGGACAAGCTCTATACACACTTACGTGGAGCGGCATATCCGGGATTATCGGCGGTGTACTGGGGGGATTTCTGTTCCAGTATCTCGGGGCACAAAACATGTACCAGTTCGGTGTATTCCTAACCCTTATTGGCGCCGTCGGATTCGCTTTCATGTGGCTGTTTGTATCCAGAGGCGGCTACCGGCCGCATGTTGAGGTTGAAGAGGAATGGAACGACATCGAAGGCTTGTAATTTCTATGTATAAAAAAAAAAGACCAGCGCTGTTGCCGGATAAATAAAAAAGCAGGCCAAGCTTCCGCAAGGGAAGCTGCCTGCTTTTTATATTCGTTATTAAGACCACGGTCGAGACATTCAGCGGCATTTCTGCCGCTCATCCGAACCGGATGGTCCTATTCGTGTAGACTACATTCTTACTATGGACTTCTGACACAGCTCAGCATTAACCCTTATCCTTGTTTAGGGGGCTGGAAGGAGCTTTTCAGAGATACGATCAAATTAAATACCAGATGCCCCGGAGTGGAGTATTTGCTGTCCACATTGAAATACCCGTGGCGGAAGAACTGGAATTTATCCTGGGCCACAACTTCTTTAAGTCCAGGCTCCACGAATCCCTGCACAATTTCAATGGATTTCGGATTAAGCATATCCAGGAAGCTCGGCTCCGGCTTAGCCGCAGTATCTGCGGATTCCAACTCAACCTCCGAATCCTGCTCACTCTCCTCGGCAGAGATCAGCGGCTCATACAAGCGGAATTCCGCCGGAACTGCCTGGCTGGCTTCCACCCAATGCAGCGTTCCTTTGACCTTACGGCCGGTAAATCCGCTGCCGCTCTTCGTCTCCGGATCATAGGTGCAGTGCAGTTCTACAACCTCGCCCTGCTCATCTTTGATAACCTCATTACACTTGATAAAATATGCATGTTTAAGCCGGACCTCATTACCAGGGAACAGGCGGAAATATTTGTTTGGCGGGTTCTCCATAAAGTCGTCGCGCTCAATATAAATTTCACGGGAGAACGGGATCTGACGGTTGCCCATTTCTTCGTTCTCGCTGTTGTTCTCTGCTTCCAGCCATTCGGTCTGACCTTCAGGATAATTCGTAATCACAACCTTAAGCGGACGAAGCACTCCCATTGTGCGTGGCACCTTCAGCTTCAAATCCTCACGGATGAAGTGTTCCAGCATTTGCAAGTCAACGAGTCCTTGGCTCTTGGATATTCCCGTCTCGTGCACAAAGCTGCGGATCGCTTCCGGGGTATACCCGCGGCGGCGTAGTCCCGAGATCGTCGGCATACGCGGATCATCCCAACCGTCCACATGTCCCTCATCCACCAGCAGCTTCAGCTTGCGCTTACTCGTCATCGTCTGAGCTACATTCAGGCGGCCAAATTCATATTGATGCGGAACGGCAGGCATTTCGCATTCAGCAATAACCCAGTCATAGAACGGGCGTTGGTCTTCAAACTCCAGGGAGCAAAGAGAATGCGTAATCCCTTCGATCGCATCTTCCAGAGGATGGGCAAAGGTGTACATTGGATAGATGCACCATTTGTCCCCTGTATTATGGTGATGGGAGTGCGAAATACGGTAAATGACCGGATCACGCAGGTTAATGTTTGGTGAAGCCATGTCGATTTTGGCACGCAGCACTTTTTCGCCATCCTTAAATTCACCAGCCCGCATCCGCCGGAACAAATCGAGGCTCTCCTCAATACTGCGTTCACGGTATGGACTATTCTGACCCGGCTGCGTCAGTGTTCCACGAAGCTCGCGGATCTGATCCGCACTAAGGTCGTCGATATATGCTTTGCCTTTCTTAATCAGCAGCTCAGCCCGTTCGTACATCTCATCGAAATAGTCAGACGCAAAACGCAGATTCTCCCATTCATAGCCCAGCCATTTCACATCTTCCTGAATCGACTGAACATACTCCGTATCCTCTTTAACCGGATTGGTGTCGTCAAAACGAAGATTGGTGCTGCCTCCAAATTCGTCGGCAAGGGTGAAATTAATCCAAATCGCCTTAGCATGCCCGATATGTAAATAACCGTTCGGTTCCGGCGGAAAACGCGTAATGACTTCCTTCACTTTCCCCGTTCGGAGATCCTCGGTAATGATATTCTTGATGAAATTGGAGGGGGTGGTGCGATTCTCCACAGATATCAACCTTTCGTTTCTGTAATAGTACGCTTCATTGGTACAAACACGTTTCCTATTAATATACCCGTTAACTGGAGATTGTTCAATAAAAGCGGCAACATGGTCTCACAAAGTGAACAGCGTGGCTGTCCCTTAGAGCGGAGCTTCCTTGCACAATCACACTCCTTTTGACTTCACTCCCGGCTATGAAGTAGCATAAAAAATATACAACACCTTCTACCTAAAGGAGGACAGCACTCCATGTTCAATTATATTATCGACGAAGAGCTCGTACTAAAGCCCCTTCTGCCCGAGCATGCCCGACCCATGTTTCAACTGGTGGGGCGTTCACGTGAGCGGCTGAGAAGGTGGCTGCCTTGGGTTGATGCTGTCACTGAACAGGCCCACATTGCCTCTTTTATTAAAAATGCCATCAAGCAAGGCAATGAGAATGGCGGTTTTACCGCCGGATTATGGGTAAATGGGGATTTGGCTGGCATTATCGGATACCACACCATTGACTGGCATAATCTATCCGTCGGTCTCGGCTACTGGCTGGGAGAAGGATATGAGGGTAAAGGTTATATGACCAGCGCCTGCCGGGTATTCGTTGACTATGCGCTGCTCGAAATGGAACTCCAGCGGGTGGAGATCCGCTGCGCGACAGGCAATACGGCAAGCCGGGCGATTCCTGAGCGGTTGGGCTTTGTGCTGGAAGGAATTATCCGGCAAGTGGAAAAGCTGCCCTCCGGGTATGTCAACCATGCGGTATATGGTCTGTTGAGGAGCGAATGGAAGTTGCTGAGTTAAGGATGAACTCGGGTGGTTTCTGGCTGAATCCGTCGTAACTGCGATGAATGTTTGGACTTCCGGCCGCTGTTGTCTCCGGATTTCTTGATTTAACCGCTTTTCGCGGTTGAAATCCGGAGACAAAGGCGAACGCTATCGCTCCTACAGTTCCAAAATCCCCCTCCGTTACTTTCTTCAGCCTAATTTTTTTAAGTTCAACCTTAATGATTTTTATTAAGAAAGGAGCTAGACCAGTAATACCTCTGGTCCAGCTCCTTTTTTGAATATCCTTATCACTTCGCGTATCTGATGTCCGCTCTGACGGATACCGACTGCTGATCACTGCTCCGCAGCTTTCAGCCAGCCTTTAAATCTCTCACGAATCCCGGCGGTAAGGCTCTCCAGCTCTACAACCTCGGCTAGCCCGTCGACCTCATGCCGGCCTACCTCCATCAGGTGAAGGACCCGGTTAACTGGCACTTGCCCTGCCCCGCTCTCCTTCTTGACAATACCGTCACCCGGGGCAATCATTCCTTCGCGCAGCACCCGGAAATAAAAACCGCTGTACCCTGTTGTCAGCACCTGCGCCGGAAGGTCGGCAGGCCCATGCTTTTGCGATAGCTTGAAGCACGGGTAACGCGGCTGGCTCACTTGAAGCAAGGCGGTTCCGATCTCATAGATATCACCGATGCACACCTCGGTCTCCAGCAGACCCGTGGTTGTCAGATTCTCCCCGAATGCGGAAGCTGCAAGCTTCTTGCCGAGCCGCTCCTCCCAGTAAGAATAATGCTCATGCGGATACACGCAGACTGCTTTGTCTGGCCCCCCATGATTAACAAGATCCGCCTGACCATCGCCGGCAAACCCGTTCACTGACAACTGTAAGGCCTCTATAGCCGGGCTTTTGTATATCCCTGTCTCCAGCGGTTTCCCGCGGTAATCGACGGTCACCGGTGTTCCCACATTCAGCGATTCAATCCTCATGGCTCTTCCCTCCGCATTTCAGATGGAACAGAACGTATCAGCATGTAGCTCATAAATATCTCATCCACATAACGGCCGCCCAGATAGTATTCCTCGCGCAGCCGGCCTTCCTCCTGGAAACCACATTTCCGATAAAAAGCCAGCGCCGCCGTGTTGCAGGACAATACTCGCAGCCGCAGCTTGCGGATTCCTTTGCTGCCAGCCATGGTCTTTACCGCTTCAATCAATGTATATCCAATCCCTAAACGCTGAAAGTCCGGATGTACAGCGATGTTAATCTCCAGTACATGCCGGTTGCTTTCAAGGCCTGTAGGATGTCCAAATCCAACATAACCGCACAGCTGTCCTTCTTCCACCGCAACCAGTTGTGAACCCGGAGGAGCGTGCAGCAGATAATCCTCTTGTGAGCACCACGATAAACGGCCGGGAGTCGTATTCTCCGTCCAAATCTGATGGTCCAGTACGATTAGCTCCCGGGCATCCCGTATCTCCGAGAGCCGGATCACAAGATGGTCTTCTTTAATTTGCCCCATGTACCTAATCCTCCTTGCATATCACTGCCTCCATCATACCATTATCAGGCAGCCCGGCCTATACCGCAGAACTCTCTCTTCCGCTGGAACGGTTGCCAAGAGCATGAATGACAAAGAATACAATGGACAGAAGTGCCATACTGCAGGCCAGCCAAGCCGTAGGCGGCAATCCCCCGTTATCAAACATGCTTCCCATGAACATTGGCCCAATCACTCTTCCTGCCGCGCCAATCCCTCCGGTTAAGCCCAGATAGAAAGGAGCATTGCGGTCCGAGTGTTCCGAGATGAAGGAAGGCATAGCCGGAGAGATCAGCATCTCGCCTAGAGTTGCCAGCAACATGGCAAACAGCAGGCCCGGGTAGCTTGGCAGCAGCAGGATCACGGTGTATCCGCTTAAGTAAAAGACGGCGCTGGCCGTCATTTGCGAAGTTGAGGTGCGGGCGAACCAGCGTTTAAGCAGGCTCACCAGAGGCTGGGCAGCAAAGATTAGAATACCGTTAAGCGTCCATAAGAAGCCATACGATTTCTTCGCCCAGCCTTCTGAAATAATATAGGGCGATACACCGGTATTCCAGATGGAGTTGCCGATCAAGAGGAACATGGAACCGATCGCCATATACAGATAGATCCGTGTATGGCCCATGAGTTTCCAGCTTGAAGCACGGTCAGACTGTGCTTTGGTATGCCCGCCTTCTTCGTTCCCGGAATTTCCGCCAACCTTTTTAAGATAGACAAAGAAGAAGCCGGCAAATACAGCGGAGGATACCCCGTTCATCACAAAACTCAGCATATAGGAAATATCGGCCAGAAATCCGCTTAATGCCGTACCCAGGGCTACTCCAATATTATTAGCTACATAAATCACATTAAACAGCTCACCGCGCTGCTTCGTGAACCGGAATCCAATAAATGCCTGAATGGCCGGCATCGACAGTGAGTTGAACAATCCGACCAGCGCCATGGCGATCACGAACAGCATCCAGTTGTGGCTCACCACTGGCAGGGTAAATAAAGCGAGAGCATTCATACCCAGCGCCCCGACTATAAGACGGTTCACTCCGACCTTATGATACAGTGAACCGCCGAGCAGCTGCCCCGCAATCCCGCCCAGTGACTGAATCATGATGACAAAGCCGGCATCCTGCATCGAGCGCCCTAATTCTTCAAAAACATACATGGTTACAAGCGGCCACATTAAGGCGCTGCCCGTGGCATTTATCAGACTTGCAACCAGAAATACCTTCACTTCCTTAGGATAAGCCTCTAAAAACTTCATATGCAGTTACATCCCCTGTAATATGTGTGTCATTTATTCCATCCAGTATCGTCCCAAAACAGCTATAAGGGCAAGTATATCCATTAACGCCTTATCGCGTTGATGCAATACCCAAGTGAAATCATTAATATCATTCCATTCGTGTATACAAAAGAGAAATATCTGCTCTTTGCAGAGGTACTTAACGGCGCTTAACTTCCACCGTAGCCGAGAAAAAAGTCGCCCCTCCGCCCATATCGGACAGCCGGTCCGGGGTCAGCACATTGACTCTTTGCCGCCGCTCTTCGCTGCCCCACCAGAGCCCCTGGGAGATGACGGTTCCAGGCAGCATTTTATCCGTCACATGAACCGCCAGATCCACTGCGCCCCGGCTATTGTACACCGTAACCTCTTCACCGTCCCCGATCCCGCGCTCCGCTGCATCCACGGGATGCATCTGCAACACAGGACCTTTCTCCATTCTCTGGTGCCTCTCTATATTGGAGAAGGTTGAGTTCAGAAAATTATGATTGGGCGGGGTGATGAACATCAGCGGATACGCCTCATCCGACTTCGGACGCCTCACACCGTCAAAGCCTTCCGTAAGTGGAGTATAGGTAGGCAGCGGAGGCAGCCCGGCAAGCTCCATCGCCCTTGAATACAGCTCAATTTTTCCGGAAGGGGTTGCAAGACGTTCAAGGTATGATCCCTTCGGTGACATGTCCAGCTTCACAACATGCTCTTTCATCAGCCGCTCCAGCGTGACACCGTTCAGATAAGGATTGGCGGAGTGATCCAGCGCTTCACGAATTATATCGTATGGTGACTGTCCGAATATATCCGGGTCGTAACCCATAGCAAGACCTAGCAAGGAGAATACCTCCATATTGCTTTTGCATTCTCCCGGAGCTTCCACAACCGGCTCATGAAACTGCATATAATGGTGCCAATAAGAGCTGTATACATCTATATTCTCAAAAGAAGACGTGGCTGGAAGCACAATATCGGCGTACTTGGCCGTATCCGTCATAAACAGATCATGGACCACCGTGAACAGATCCTCACGCATAAATCCGTTGCGGACTCTTTCTGCATCCGGAGCGACAACAAGCGGATTGCTGCAGTATACAAATATCCCTTTTACCGGGTTCTCCGTCAGCTCCAGTGCCTCGCCAATGCGGTTCATATTGATGCTGCGCCCCCGTGGATTCCGGCGTAAGTCAGGCCGCGGAAGCGACCTTGGATTCGTAGCAGCATACCCGCTGTTTGACTTGTAGGCACCGCCGCCTTTTAGCCACTGTCCCGTTAAGGCAGGTAGGCAGGCGATCGTACGTACATTCATGCCGCCATTGTCATGGTGCTGAAGCCCGTTGCCGATGTGGATATACGAAACCTTGGCTTCACCGTACAGCTTGGCCAGCTTCTCAATGTCCTCTGCAGGAATTCCGGTAATATCTGCGACGAGCTCCGGTGGATAGTCTTTCACATGTTGACGCAGCTGCGCATGCCCGGTAGTGTAGCGTTCCAGAAAGGCATCATCAGTCCACCCATCCCGGAAGAGAATATGCATGATTCCCAGCGCAAGAGCTGTATCCGTACCGGGGTAGAGCGGCAGGAACCAGTCCCCCCACTGCGCCGTCCGGTTACGGTGCACATCAATAACTACAACCTTGGCTCCCTGTTTGCGGGCCTGCTCCGCCAGAATGACCTGGTGCATGTTCGTGCTGACGATATTTCCGCCCCAGACCAGAATCACATCGGCATTCACTGTCTCCTCGGGACTTGTCCCTCCATTGAAGCCCATCGTATATCTCCAGCCTGTACTCCCCGCCGCATCACAGATCGTCTGCTCCAGGCGGCTCGCCCCAAGCGCATTAAAGAACCGCCGGTCCATGCCGCCAATGCTGAGCTTGCCCATATTACCGTAGAAGCTGTACGGGAGAATGCTCTCCGGCCCAAACTCTGAAGATAAACTCTTGAATTGGGCCGTTATCTCCGTAACAGCTTCCTCCCAGCTAATTCTTTCAAAGATGCCTTCACCCTTAGGCCCTACACGCCGCAGCGGATGCAACAGACGCCCCTCATGCTGTACCCTCTCTGCCATATGCCTAACTTTATTGCAAATAGCTCCACGGGTAAGCGGATGCTCGGGGTTGCCTTCGACTTTCGTTATTCTTCCATCCTGTTTATGCACCAATAATCCGCATGTACACGGGCAATCCAGCGGACACACCGCCGGGAATACACCGCTGACATTGCCACTCATAGCGTGTCCTCCTTCGTTACCCTTGCCTTATTGTTAAGTATTTAAGTTCAGCTTATATAGTCATATTCTATAATTGACGGAGTTACCCGTAAAGAAATACCCGAATTTCAAATGATTCGTAAGCGAAATCCCCGGGTAATAATAAGCATGAAACACTCCCTATTGCATTCGCCGTGAACCCGATTTCGTTCCCCCGAGTCGGCTTCCCGGCGAATTCTGTTTGAGTGGGCAACTTACACTTTCTTGTACTTAAAAAAAGCACCCGCAGTCAGCCGAATGGCTGATGCAGGTGCTTTAAGGTTATATTCGTTTTAATTATGCGTGCTTCTTAACTCCGCTTACTCTGTTATCCACCGATTGAATGGAAGCTGGCTCTTTACGCAGATAAGCTGCCCAATAAGCTGCTCCGACAAAGATCGCTCCGCCAACCAGATTACCCAGCCATACCGGGATAAAGTTCATCATATACTGGCCCCAGGTGAAATGGCCTTCAAAGATAGCTGCAGGAATCAGGAACATATTAGCTACAACGTGCTGGAATCCGATAGCGACAAAAGCCATGGTCGGGAACCAGATGCCAAGAATTTTACCACTAAAGTTATCTGCTCCATAAGAGAGCCATACAGCCAGGGCCACCAGCCAGTTACAGCCAATCCCTGAGATAAACGCCTGGAGGAAAGAATCATCCAGTTTATGCTGTGCAATGGCGACCAATTTGTCCAAATAAGCTCCGTCCGCGGTCAGGCCCACAATGTGTCCAAAGAAATAAGCAACGAAGAGTGCTCCAGCCAGGTTACTGAGGGTAATCAGAACCAGGTTCTTAATCGTTTCCCAGAAGGTAATCTTTCTGGCGATAAAAGCGAGCGGCACAGCCATCATATTGCCTGTCAGCAGCTCTCCTCCTGCCAGAAGCACGAGAATCAGACCGAGCGGGAATATCGATGCCCCGATAAAGCCGGCAATGGAACCCCATTCTGCTGGTGCACTGGCGATTACACGGATATCAAGCAGAAATCCTAGCGAGATAAAAGCTCCTCCGAGAAAACCAAGAATCAGTACGGTGCTGAGCGGATTATGCGCTTTTTTAATACCATTTTCAACCGTAACTTCTGCAATTTGCTGCGGTTTATTGTAAGCCATTCTTTCGATCTCCTTCATATTACTTTAAATTTGTTCCTTTATGCCCATTGTAACGTGACTGGAATCACATTAACGTGACATTTATCACATTAGAGGAAACTAAGTGAAAATTTTCACTGTCGTGTCAAATTTACGGTTCTCCTATCCATTCAAGCCCCCTCAACTGCTTCATTGGAATGCTACTAAAATCACGGTTTTCTGCAAATAAAAAACCAGCTATTCCGCGAGCAGCAGAAACCGGCTGGTTTTTTATAGTTGATATTCCATTAAGTGATCTTTATACCGTTACCGGCTCTTTACGGGCCACTGTCTTCGGCAGTGCTTGAAGTCCAGCGGTATTCAGGAAATTCCAGGGCTTGTTATAGTGAGGCTGGAAGAAGAAGTCGATAAAGGCGAGCTGATCAACGGTCATGCCGTTCTGGATGCAGACCGACACCGTATTGATGGACTGCGTCAGATCCATCTTCGACATGATCTGTGCGCCGAGAATCCGGCGGGTGGTTCGTTCAAACACCACTTTCAGCAGTACCTGTTCAAAGGTAGGCATGAACTCAGGACGGTAGTTATCCGTGATGACCACGGATTCTGCATCGATTCCCTCGTGCTTGGCTGCTTCTTCCGTAAGTCCGGTACCCGCGATGTTGTCTTCGTATATTTTGATACCCGATGTACCTTGTGTGCCCATATAAGGAATGGTGTTCGACACAAGGTTCCGTGCGACCAGCGTTCCCATACGTACGGCATTGGTGGCCAGCGGAATGTAGGCATGTTTACCGGTTGGATTGTAATGGATAGCGCAGCTGTCCCCGGCGGCAAAAACATCCGGTGCGCTGGTCTGCATGTAATTATCCACAATGATAGCTCCATTAGGAAGCATATCTACCTGCCCCTTCAGCAGTTCGGTATTCGGGCGGAACCCGATACACAGGATAACCAGATCGGTTTCATGCTCCCCTTTGTCAGTAATAACCTTATTAACCTTACCATCCATTCCGGCAAAAGAGCTGACCTTCTCCCCGAGTGCAAGCTTGATACCATGATCCTGCAGAGACTGTTCAATCGGAGCGGTGAATTCTGCGTCCAGATATTTACTCAAGATCCGGTCTTCCGCGTCGATCAGCGTCACCTGCTTGCCGTTCATTTGAAACGCCTCCACCAGCTCCACACCGATATATCCGGCACCTACTACCGTGATATGATTCACCTTCTGCGCTTCTTCAATAATCGTATTGGAGTGGCTGTAATTCTTCGAGAGTAAAATACCCTGCAGATCCATCCCCTCAAGCTTCGGCACAATCGGCCATGAGCCTGTAGTCATGATCAGCTTGTCGTAAGTATCCTCAAATTCTTCACCGCTGTTCAGGTTCTTGGCGCGAAGAGTTTTGTTCTTGGTATCGATATTTGTAACTTCATGACGCATATTCGTCTTAACTCCAAGTTCAGCAAGCTTCTCCGGCGAAGAGTAGAACAGACCTTGAGGATCTTTAACGACTCCCCCGACATAAAGGGCAATACCGCAGGACAAGAAAGAAATATTATCATTACGCTCATACACCGTAATTTCAGCGTCAGGATACAACTGGGCAGTATTTACAATGGCAGCGGTTCCTGCATGGGTACATCCGATCACAGCAACTTTCATCATAGTTCCTCCTCATTTTGTGAAGCCTATATAAGACCGCAAATCCAACAATGTGATTTAATTCACTTTATATGCCCATTATATTGTGATATTTGTCACAATGCAAGCTGGATAAACTTTCTTCGCATATTGTTCACAATTTTAAATATTTCCCCAATGACTTTTCCTTTAGGACAACATTAGTTTTCCCTTGCTGGCTGACATTATGTCCGAGTTGAGCAGGAAGCAATAGGAAGACTCTGATCGCTACGAAGAAACGGCTACGCCTTACTTGGAGGAGGGCCTTGTTGCGCATAAAAAATGCCCGGTTCCGCTGCAGACAGCGAACCAGGCATTTTAATGATGTCCTTAGAAATATATGCAATTACGATAGTCCGTGAAGCTGTCCCTCTTCATCGATCCGCAGCTGCTCTGCCGCAGGTTTAGCCGGAAGCCCCGGCATGGTGACAATGCTTCCTGTAATCACTACAGCGAATCCGGCACCTAAGGACAATGTGATATCCCGGACTCCCATCGTGAATCCTTCCGGCGCGCCTAGCAGGCGCGGTTGATCCGAGAAGGAATATGGCGTCTTCGCCATACACACCTGAAGCTTATGCAGGCCAAGACGGTCAATGACGGCTAAACTGCGTTTAGCTGCCGGGGAGAATACCACGTCCGAACCATGGTAAATCTCACGCACAATTTTACTGATTTTGGCCGGTATATCGAGACTTTCCTCATATAGGGGCGCAAACTGGCTGGTATCGCCGCGTTCCAGAAGCTTTTTCAGCTCTTCTGCCAATTCCAAGCCTCCAGCTCCGCCTTCCGCCCAGACCTTGGATATCGCTGCAGGGACATTTAAACGGCGGCAGGCTTCAATAACCTCATTGATTTCAGAGACGCTGTCTCCTTCAAAATGGTTAATGGCCACCAGAACGGGTACGCCAAACTTACCAAGGTTCTCGATATGGCGTTCCATATTAGACAGGCCTGCAAGCAGTGCTGCGCGGTTCCCGTTGTAAAGCTCATCCTTGGGCACTCCGCCGTTATATTTCAAAGATTTCACTGTAACGACAAGCACAGCTGCGGATGGGGCAAGTCCGGCTTGACGGCATTTGATATCCATGAACTTCTCGGCGCCCAAATCTGCTCCGAAGCCCGCTTCGGTCACGACCACATCACCCAGCTTGAGTGCATAGCGGGTGCCGAGCACACTGCTGCAGCCATGGGCGATATTAGCGAAAGGTCCGCCATGAACGATAACCGGCGTGCCTTCCAGCGTCTGCACCATATTAGGCTTCACCGCTTCCTTCAGCAGTGCAGTCATAGCTTCTACCGCTCCCAGCTGTTTAGCCGTTACAGGCTGTCCATGCTGATCGTATCCGATGAGCATGCGGCCAAGGCGATTCTTCAGGTCCGCCAGGTTGCTGCACAGACAGAGTACCGCCATGATTTCCGAGGCCGTAGTAATCTGGAAGCCACTCTCTCGTACCGGTCCATTTCCGTCTCCCAGACCAGTAACGATATTGCGCAGACCCCGGTCATTCATGTCCATGACTCTTTTCCAAACGATCCGCTGTGGATTCAGCTCCAGCTCATTGCCTTGGAATATATGATTATCAATCATCGCGGACAGCAAATTATGCGCGGAAGTCACAGCATGGATATCGCCTGTAAAATGCAGATTAATATCATCCGCAGGAACAATCTGCGATTCCCCCCCGCCGGTGGCGCCGCCTTTCATCCCCAGGCATGGCCCAAGTGACGGCTCACGCAAAGCCGCTATCGTTCTTACCCCCGCCGCATTCAGCGCTTGCGCCAAACCGATCGTGGTTAACGTTTTGCCTTCTCCCGCAGGGGTTGGATTCACCGCAGTAACCAGAACGAGCTTTCCGTCCGGCTTGTGCTTGATATCCTCCCATAGAGACGGAGACAGCTTGGTTTTATATTTGCCGTACAGCTCCAAATGTTGTTCGTCAATACCGACTTCTGCTGCTACCTCAGTAATTAATCTCATGCTTTTACAAATCCTCCTGCCGTTATTATCCTGCGCTTTGACCGCTTTATGCAGCTTCTGATTTTGTAATGATTCCTATACAAAGGATACAAGTTCTATGAAAAGCGTCAAGCTTTATTTTCATTACCTGCAATTAAAAATCCCTTTAGGGCTGTTATGCACAGCACCTGAAGGGATCTTTGGATTTTTGATAGCACAGCATATATTTATCGTTTCTATAGCAACGCCTCAATGGACGCCTTCATCGACTCTGGATTCTCCTGCGGCTCGAACCGGGCAGTGACATTACCGCTGCGGTCGACAAGGAACTTCGTGAAATTCCACTGAATATCGCTGCTCTCACCGCTGCCGGGCTGCTGCCCCTTCAAATATTTAAAAAGCAGGCTTGCATCCGGTCCATTGACGTCTACCTTAGCGAACACAGGAAACGTTACCCCGTAATTCAACTGGCAGAACGCTTCCGCTTCTTCACTCGTGCCTGGCTCCTGGCCTCCAAACTGATTGCAGGGAAACCCAAGTACAACCAGCCCCTGCGAACTGTACTCTTCATGAAGTTTTTGCAAGTCGCCATATTGGGGAGTTAATCCGCATTTGCTGGCCGTGTTGGCAATTAGAAGTACTTTACCCTCGTAATCCGCAAAAGGAATTTCTTTGCCCGAAGGCAAAGCTCCCGCGAAACTGTAAATGGACATGAACAGCACCTCTTCCCTTTTAATTAAAAAGTTCATACATTCATCATTCCCGAAGGTTGCTTGCAGGCCTTAGACCCCATGCCTCGGCGATCAGCCGGAGCGACTTCAGCTTATCCGGGAAGGTGTGGATCAGACTGGCTATCATAATCTCGTTGCATTCGTATTGCTCCGCCAGCTTCTCCATCTGCCGCCGGATCGTTTCGGGTGAGCCGATGACCATCCGTTTGCGGTTCTCCTGTATGCGGAACATATCATACGGCGTGTAGGCATAGGAAGCTGAACGTTCCACGGATGGAGTCTCCGTAGAAACATGCCCTTTTTCCAGCAAAATAAGCGACAGGTCCATGCTCGAAGCCAGTCTGTCCGCTTCTTCATCGGTCTCGGCACATACTGCGAATACCGCAACCAGGCAGTTGGCGGTATCAGAAATCGCGGAACTCCTGAATTTCTTCCGGTACTGGCTTACCGCACCGACACCACCGTCGCCATTAATGAATTGGGCAAAAGCAAACCCTGCACCAAGCCGCGCAGACAGCGCAGCACTGCCGCTGCTGGAGCCGAGCAGCCAAATTTCCGGTGCAGTAGAAACAACCGGGGCCGCCTGAAGTCCGGCAAAGCGGTGCGTTGATCCGGGCTCCTCATACAAGTAGGCAATCAAATCCTCGATCTGCTGCTCATAACGATCGGTGCCACGCAGTTGATTCTCCTGCAATGCCTGTGTTGCGAGCGCACCCCCACCCGGGGACCGTCCAAGCCCGAGGTCAATCCGCCCCGGATAGAGTCCTTCCAGCACGCGGAAATTCTCCGCCACCTTGAAGGCACTGTAATGCGGCAGCAGAACGCCGCCGGAGCCGATACGGATCCTTGAGGTCACGGCGGCCAAATGGGACATCAGCACCTCCGGACTGGAGCCAGCCAAGCCGGGTGCTGCGTGATGCTCAGATACCCAGAACCGGTGGTAGCCAAGCTGCTCAGCTTCACGGGCTAATCGTGATGTCTGTGCCAGCGCTTCTGCGGGGGTAGTTCCTTCTGAAACCGGGGATTGATCCAGCACGCTAAGTTTTATCATACCCTGAGCACTCCATTTTACAAGTTGGGTTTACAATTAATTCCTTACGTTCTTACTATAACATGCGGTATCCGCGGAAACCTACACCTGCTTGGCCTTTATACATGTAAAAGTCCCTCCCCCGTATTACGGAGAAAGGACTTGCCTGCGAACCTGACTCAGCCCAGTTCCAGCGCCAATTTCACCAGCATATGAGCCAGTCTGTGACGTTCTTCCTTATTGCCTACCCTCCATAGTTCAAGCAGGAGCTTCTCCTCACTATTGCGAGGCTCTTCATACTCCGCAAGATAACCCGCTACCTTCTCCGCGGCTATGGCCAGCTGCTCCTCATTCAGTCCGATTTTTTGCGCTAATTGTATGCGCTTACTCAAATAACTTTGAAATTCTTGAAAATGCTTCAGAATGTCATCCTTACGCCTTGGTTCAATACGTCCCAGTACAGCATTTACCCGATCCATAGCGACACTTCCGTCTTTGCTCACCACATGATTATGCTCGGACATGGACACGCCTCCTCAATAGAACCTGCTGATGCTTTCTACTTAACCGAGGCGGGGTGGGGTGAATCATAAAAATAGCCGCAAGGACTCCATCACTCAGAGACCTGCGGCTATTGAAATCAATTGATCATTTTACTTGGATACCGGAACGGCATCGTAATATTCTTCAAGTGTAATTCCACGCTCCGCTACGGATGCAGCGATATCCTTACCCACATACCGGATATGCCATGGCTCGTATTTATAGCCTGTTATGGACTGCTTCCCTTCAGGAAACCGGATAATAAAGCCGTATTCGTGCGCATGCTGATCCAGCCAGTTCGCTTCCTTGGTTCCGGCGAAGCAGCTCTCTGCTGCACATTTGCCGTCACTTCCCGAAACATCAATGGCAAGTCCAGTCTGGTGCTCACTATGTCCCGGAACTGCGCTGTACGTTCTGGCCTTAGCTTCACCATCACGTTTCACATAATTATTAAAGAGCCTCGTCTGTGTAGATTGGGAACGGTAAGCAGAGACCCCCGCAAGATAAACTCCATCCTTCTTGGCCCCTGCGAATAATTTCTCCAGAGCGTCGGCTGCCGCCTGGCGCATCATCCGCTTTTCAATCTTTTCACTAAAAATAAATTTAACATCGGGATAGACAAGATCATCCGGCTTATAGTTATCCGGAAGCTTGTACTGTTTATTAACAAGCACAGTCAGACTTTCCGGCTCAGCAGCGGTCTCCTCCGAATCTTCATTACCGGAACCCGCCGGCTCTGTTGCGACTGGCTTCGCGGTAGGCTTGGCCGTAGGTTTAGTCGTAGGCTTAGCTGTAGGAACAGCGGTAGGTTCTTCTGTCACGGGTGGTGACGTTACAGATGTATCCGGATCTGCGTTTGCTTCATCGTTGCCGGTATTGGCACCCTCTGATGCAGCGGGCGTATCCTCTGCCGGATCAACCGCGGCCGTAGGCTCCTGCCCAACGGGCTCCCCTTGCAAATCCGGCTGCTGCGACACCGCCGTTCCATTCTCCTGGGAAGCGGATGGAGCCGTATATTTCCCAATCCCCCAGCCTGCCGCAATAACGACAATAAAAAGGACAGCAATCCATAATTTTTTGGACATAATGAGAGTCTCACTCCTCTTACTATATTTCTCTATTTCTATTAGACAGGCCCGGTGCGAATAATGTTTCACTTCCCCATAAAACAATTGTTACCATATACCCCCGGACGCTCAGCCGGTATGGTCTATGGTAACAAAGATGCTGCGATAGATTAAATTGTAGCCTTATTTACCCCGTCCGCCTTGACGCGATGGGCCACTGCTTCGGCCGCCGCGGGATGCGCCGCCACCGCTGCTGCGGCCGCCGGATCCAAAGCCGCCTTTGCCGCCCTTGGAACTGCTTCCTCCACCGCTGTAGCCGCCGCGCGAGCTGCCGCCTTTCGGAGCACCCGCATTGGAACCGCCGGAGTCACCGCTTCTTGCTACATTTGCTCTATATTTAGGCCCGCCCTTGGAGCCGCCTGGATTATAACCACTTCCTGAACCTGCACCTTTCGATGCTCCGTAGCTGTAACCAACTTCGCCGCCTCTGGCTACATTGGAACTGTAGCCGCTACCCATGCCGCCTCTGGCTGGGGCTCCTGCTTTATCACCGCGCGGACTGCCACCTCTCGGAGCACCGGTACCCGTGGCTGCCGGACTTTCGCTTCTCGCTGCGAAAGTGCCATAACCGCCGCCGGTTCTTGGCTTAGCCGGAGCCCCGGCTTGTCCGCTGTTATCTCTGCTGCGTCCTCTGCCGCCGCTTTCCTGGCGGGGAGAGCTGTCACGGCCTTGACTGCGGCCCTGGCTACGACCTTGACCACGTCCGCCAGTCTTTGGACCACGTCCGTTCCGCGCTGTCTCAGGAGCACCGCCATGGCGTCCGCTTTGACGTCCGCCGGTTTGAATGGCTGTGAATTCGCCAACGCCGAATTCATCCTTCTCGTAGCGGCGGCGGTCCAACCGCTGCGAAATACCATGCTCGATGATATCCAGTCCGCCCATTTCACGCGGCGAAGCAAAGGTAATCGCAAGGCCTTTCCCACCCGCACGGCCTGTCCGACCAATACGGTGGATATAGCTGTCTGAATCCAGCGGCATGTCATAATTAAATACATGCGTTACACCTTCAACGTCCAAACCGCGGGCGGCCACATCCGTAGCCACCAGCAGTTGCAGTTTGGCATCGCGGAATCTCTTCATTACCGCTTCGCGTTTGCCTTGCGACAAATCGCCATGCAGCTCGTCGCAATCATAACCTGCCGCTTGCAGCGCTTCATTCAGCTTGGATACGCGGCGTTTCGTCCGGCAGAAAATAATTGCCAGATACGGACGGTCGCGTTCAATCATTCCGATCAGAGCCTCTTCCTTGTTGCGGTCGGACACTTCAACGACCTGCTGACGAATGTTGTCCAGTGGAATCGGAGACCCGCTTTTGATCACAATGTCCAGCGGCTCTTTCATATAATTCGCTGCCAGCCGTTTGATCGGATCCGGCATGGTTGCTGAGAACAACATCGTCTGACGGCGATAAGGAACCGCCGTAATAATCGTCTCTACATCTTCCAGGAATCCCATATGAAGCATTTGATCCGCTTCATCCAGCACGAGCATTTTCACACCGCTAAGATCCAGTGTGCCGCGGCGCATATGATCGAGAAGCCGTCCAGGCGTACCGATAATCAGATGTCTGCCGCCTTCCAGCTTGCGGAGCTGTTTCTCCACATCCTGTCCGCCATAGACTGCCAGAATCTTCACATTGGTATGCCGTGCCAGCTTACGTGCCTCTTCCGTGATCTGCAGCGCAAGCTCGCGTGTCGGTGCCATGATAAGCGCCTGGGGATAAGCGCGCTCTATGGCGATCTTGTCCATAATCGGCAGCAGGAACGCCAGGGTCTTCCCGGTTCCCGTCTTTGCTCTTGCAATCACGTCAAGACCTTGAACCAGTGGCGGTATCGCCTCCTGCTGTACCGGAGTCGGCTGGGCAATCCCATGACCCTGCAGCAGTGTACTTAATGTTTCGGAAACTCCCAGTTCTTTAAAACTCGGCAATTTCTCCACCTCACAATTTTCTTTATTAATTTGCCTTAAGAAGAAACGGCCTCACCGTCCGAGCAGGGACGGAATCCATTTCTCGTAAAAATATAAGGCTGATCTAGAGCGTGAAACAAATAGATCCTTATATTTTAAGAAGAAACGGCCTCACCGTCCTGATATGTGGCGGCTATCATATGTTCATCAAATAAAAGCGGAAGAACTCTCTTGCCGAGGGTTCTTCCGTCCCATTTACGGAGAATTCGCACCAGCATGTGCAATCTGTCAACATAAGAAGTAACAACTTCTGAAAGCATCCTTACTATTGTACTTTATTGAAGGCCCTTTGTATGCAATGCGGCAAAGAATATTTTCTGAAAATCAATTACGGCACTAGAACCTTCCCGACTTGAAAATCGAATACAGCAGCCAAATAAACATTAGCAATGCAATGACCGAAGCAATCTCCACCACCGGGAAACTCCAGAGCAGGGATGGCTCGCTGCGCATGGCAGACCCAATGATCAGTCCAACCATGATAATACTGAAGGCGAGCAGCACAATACTGAAAGATAATCGGTTGCCGATACGGTCAAGCTTGCGGGAGATGCCCTGAAGCTCGGGCAGTCCTACCTCGACTTTCAGCTTGCCCTTACTGATCAGTGAAGACAACTGACGCGCTTGCCCGGGAAGCTCCACTACACTTTCAGCAAGTTCAGCCACACCATCCCATAGCTTGCGCTGCAGGCGTCCGCTGCTGAAACGCTGCCTGATCAGCCTATGGCCAAAGGGCTCAGCCATCTGAATAATACTAAAGGACGGATCGAGGCTTCCGACGACTCCTTCCAGCGTAAGCATCGTTTTACCCAGCATGGCCAAATCAGGCGGAATCACCAGGTGATGCTTGCGGGCAATACCAAACAGGTCATTCATTGCCTTGCCGATGCTGACTCTGCTGAAAGGCACATCATAATATTCTTCCCGCAGGTTATCCATATCCGCATGCAGCTGAGCTCTGTCAGCATGTTCATCCACGATGCCCAGGCGCTGGATGGCTCTAACCATAGAATCGGTATTTTTGCGCATTAAAGCGATAATAAAAGATGACAAATGGTCCCGCATCTCATCACTGAGTCTTCCGACCATCCCGAAATCAATCAGGGCGATTCTGCCGTCCTCCATCACCATCACATTGCCGGGGTGGGGATCCGCGTGAAAAAAACCGTCGATGAATATTTGCCCCAGCATAATTTCAACAAGCTGCTGGGCAAGGTTCTTCAAATCCACACCCCTGTCCAGCAGCTCGTTACGGCGGTTAAGCGTAATGCCTTCCACATATTCCATCGTCAGCACCCGGGCTGACGTATAGTCCCAATAGATTTCCGGTATATAAACTTTAGAATTGCCTGCAAGCTGCTGGGCAATCTTCTCGGCATTCCGGCCTTCATGGCTGTAATCCAGCTCAGCGAGGAGGGAGCGGGAGAATTCCTCCGCCATCCGGCTCAACCCGTATTGCTTCGCCCAGTCTAACTTGCGCTCAGCAAGAGCACACAAATCCTTGAGTATTTCGAGATCCCTGCTCATCATCCGCAGAACGCCGGGACGCTGAATTTTGACAGCCACAGTCTGCCCGCTATGCAGTACCGCCCGGTGCACCTGCCCAATGGAAGCCGCCGCCAACGGCATATTATCGAAGAAAGAATAAATCTCCTCAAGAGGCTGATCCAGCTCCTGCATGACAATATCACGCGCAGTTTGCGCCGAGAAAGGCGGGACATTATCCTGCAGCTTCACCAATTCCTGAATAATGGAGTCCGGAAGCATATCTGCACGGGTACTGGCAAGCTGGCCCAGCTTCACAAACGTCGGCCCCAAATCCTCCAGTACCCGGCGAATCCGTTCACCGAGCGTAACACTCCCGGAGCTCCCTTGCGTCACCAAACGCCGGGGAAGTGACAGAAGATGGTTCAGTCCCAGTTCCTCCACCATATAGCCGAAGCCATGACGCATCAGCGCCATGGCAATGGTCCGGTAACGACCGGCATATCTGATACGGACCGCCATTTAATCGGTACGCGTGTCCGGCAGGGTTCCCTCCAGATGAGAGATCCTCTCCAGCTCGGCTAATCGGCGTTCTAACACGGCAATCCGTTCCTCAAGTGCGGTTACATCACTCTGCACAGGAACCTTAAGCTCCTTCAGGACCCGCTGCACCTGTTCGTTAACGGCGTTCTTGAACATCCCACGCTCTTCTTCTCCACGCTCAATCAAACGGTCAACCAAAGCTCTGGATTCCGAAGGGGCAAGCTCCCCTTTCTTCACCAGCTCTTCAACAACCTTCTCTACCTTTTCCTTACTAACAATGGTGAGGCCCACTCCTAAAGAGATTGCTTTTTTAAACAAATCACTCATGGCACTTTCCTCCCAAAGATTTCGTTAGATGCTGGTTAAAGTATACCCTAATGACATCACTTTCCACAAAGTTTCACGGCTTCAGTTCCCGTTTTATTTCTTGTTTCGGGATACGGGCAGCCCATTTGGCCCCTTTGAAAATCAACTGGCGTACCGCCTCATGATGAAATGATGGCTCATGGTGCCCCGGCATCAGATAAAAGACCCGGCCCATTCCATAGCTGTGGCACCAGGCTGCAGGCAACCATTCCCCGTCTGCTTCATATTCCAGAAGAATAGATTTTTCAGTAAATGGATCAAATTCAAAGCGGTAGGGCTCCTCATCCAGTTGAAAATCACTCAAACCTTCCGTAATATCATGATCCTGAACGCGGAAATTCAGCGGACCATATGGAGGGTGGCCGGTAAATCTTCCTCCGATTAGCTGTGCCAGCTCATAGCGCTTCGCCAGAGATACACCCGTATGCAGCACAATGAGCCCTCCTCCACCGCTAACGTAGGAGAGTAATCCTGCGGTCTGCTGCGGTGAAACCGTCTCATTCCATAATTCATTATAAGCAATGCATAAATCATATCCGCTCAAATGCTCCGCCAGCAGTAATTTCTTATTCTCTGAGCATTGTACCGTCATCAGTTCATTCAGAATGAGACTGATTTGTTTGTCCACACCCTGCAGCGGATGAAACCGGGGATGAGTATAGTCACCAAGTAATAAACATTTTCGTTTGTCCATGTGGCCCTCCTTTGTTGCTGCCTGTCGATTATAGTTGTATGTTGCCTATATTTTAAGGAAAACTTCCCCGCTTGTCCATGTTCAGCGAAACAAGTTTCGAAACTTATAACTAAAAAAAGCACTCCCATCTTCTATTGAAGGGGAATGCTTCTATTCCTGTTACTGAGTGGAGGTGACTTAGCCCTCTGCAGCTACATAACGGCCGAGTTCCACAAACATGCTGCCCATCCGCTCATGTTTCGGCATCACAATTCTCCGGACACCCTCCTCTTTCAATGCCTCAGAGGTAATTCTGCCCACAGATACCGCAATAACTTTCTCTTCAAAAGCCTGTACCAGATCTCCAAGGATCCCCTGAGTCTTGGCATATTCAGCCAGGAATCGGAACTGCGGTGCACTGGTGAAGGCGACAGCATGTACTTGGCCTTCGAGGACTTCCGCAACCAGCCGTTCAAGTTCACCCGGAGCAGGCGGAGTATGACGGTACGGCAGAATTTGGCGTGTGTGGGCACCTGCTTCATCCAGCCAGGCAACCAAGCGTGGAGCAGGATCACCATGCAGCTGCAGGACGACCTCTTTGCCCTGCATATCAAATGGTTCCAGGCCGCGGATTAGCCCCGTTGTACTTCCGTCATCGTCACGGACATCCGGCGTGAGACCCCGTTTCTTTAGAGCGTTGACTGTTTTATAGCCGCGCGCTGCGAGCTTGGAACCAGACAGCACTTCCAGGAATCGTTCTGCGCTGCCTGCCTCCTCTGCTTTCTGAAACAAGGCGTCCAGGCCCATGCCTGTGGTTAAGATTGCCCAATCCGGCGGCTGGCTGATCCACGATTCCAGACCCTTGTGCAGCGCTTCATCATCAAGAAATACAGTGCCTTGTGCCGGCCTGTGAAGAGCGGTCCCCCCCATATTAACAACGAGCTTCGCCATCTCCTCCGACTTACGCGGACCAGCGAGGGCGACAATCAGACCTTTGAGTGGTTCTGCCATGCTGATTTCCGCTCCTTTCGGTATCCTTCAAAATAGCTTTATTCAGACTTAGGTGTATCTTCCAATGTCTCCGGTTCCGGATCAAGCTCAGTTGCTAATGCTTTATCATCCTGCAGCATTGGTACACTGACTTCAGGCGGCTTGCCATCAGCATACAATTTAAATCGTCCAACCAGCTTCTGCAATTCTTCTGCCAGATGACTAAGATCCGCCGAAGAAGAAGCAATTTCTTCCACGGAAGCCAGCTGTTCCTGAGCTGCGGCAGAGATGGTCTCTGTATTGGCCGCAGCGAGCTCGGAGATGCCTTTAATATCGACGATTGCATGTTCCATGCTCTCCGCCTCTTGAGACAATGTGCGGACCGCTTCGTTCATAGCTTCGATCTTCTCTGCTGCACCCTTCACCGCTCTGCGAATACGGGAGAAGGAGCGGCCGGTAGTGTCCACGGCCATAATCCCTTCGGATACCCGCTCTTTCGCCTGCTCCATCGTCGCAGCAGCGAGTTTCATTTCGCCATGGATGGAGCTAATCTGCTCGGAGATCAGTCGTGCCGATTTCTCGGATTCCTCAGCAAGCTTACGGACCTCTGATGCGACCACCGCGAAGCCCCGTCCTTGCTCACCTGCTCTAGCCGCTTCAATGGAAGCGTTAAGTGCAAGCAGATTGGTCTGACGTGCGATGCCGGTAATAATCCCAACGATCCCCACGATTTGTCCAGTGCGGTCGTTCAGCTTGTCTATGACACCACCCAAGTCTTCTACTGTCAATTGAATGCTATTAATTTTATCAACAACACTGATTACGGAATCGTTGCCTTCAGCTGCAGAATGCGAGGTCTTGTCCATCATGGTCGATACCTGCTCCATGGTTGCTGCAATGTTAGCTACCTCATTGTTGGTTGAGGCTGTACTAGCCATTCCTCTTTCCACACTCTTTACCTGCTGTTCACTGCCTATAGCCACTTCCTGGATGGCAATGGTTACATGCTCAATCGCTTTGGTGGTCTGATCTGCACCAGCTGTCAATTCTTCTGCCGAAGCGGAGACGTTATCCGTCATTTCCTGTACATTAATAATCATTTCGCGTAAATTCTTCACCATGATCCCGAAGTTCTCCGCAAGCATCCCGATCTCATCCTGATGGAATGAGCCGATATCCTCTGAAAGATCTCCTCTACTGATGACTTCAGTCGCTTTCCGGAGGCGAAGCAGGGGTGAAAGAATAGAACGAACATTAAAGTAGATAAGCACCAGAGCCAGCAATACAGATGAGGTGATCACAATCAAAGCCGTATTTCGTATAGCGGATGTTGCAGCGGTAACCTCATTTTTGTTGATTGTTCCGCCAATTCTCCACCCGGTAAGATCGTTCGTCTGGTATACCATCTTTTTATTGGCTTCTTTATACGTATAATCAAATGCCCCGGTCTCGCTCTCGTACATCTTGACGATGAAATCAAGCGAAGTCTCCGAACCTATCTTTTCGGTCGGATGAACCACAAATTTTTTACTGCTATCGATAATAAAGATATAACCTTCTTTACCCACCTTAATGCTAGTGAGTGCGGCCAGTTCCTTCAGATTTAGATTCAGCGCAACTACACCGCTTCCCCCCTCTAGAACTGCAGAGATCGCAATGACACTCTCATTATTAACTGTTTGAAAGACTGGAGAAAGGACAATACCTTTGCCATGCTTCAGTGCATTAACATAGGAGTTATCCTTACGGGGGTCGTATCCCTCAGGAAGCTTCTCATCGGAAGCATGAATGGATTTAGCGCGGCCGGTTCCCACATATATATCCATGACATCCGGATGCAGCGCCGCGTACTCATTAAAGCGTGCTTTAATGGTAGCCGCAGTCTCTCCGTTCGCCTCACTATTAATCTCATCTGCAGTCAGGTTCGCAGCAAAATAATTAATATCGTTTATTTTGGATTGAATATTGGCATTAATAATTTCATTAACGGATGTCACGCTTTCAGAGGCGTTATTCACCAGTTGGGACTCCACTTGGTTACTGGCCGACAGGTAGGTTAGGGAGCCAATAATCATGCTGGGCACCAGTAGAACAAGTAGATATGTAAAAAGTAATTTGGCACGAATGGTGATACGCGCTTTTTTGTTCATCGGTCTGTTCACTCTCACTTTCTATTAATCATGCATACGTTGCGTCGATGAACGCACTACAGTTAATGATATAATTATATAGTAGGATTGAAAACAACTTTTTCTACTGAATTTCTTCATTATTCTCATATATTCGCAGGTAAATAAAGCCATTTGCTGAGACTGAGTACATGAGCACACCAAAAAGGCCGTTTATTGAAAACGGTCTTTTGTTATATGGATTAGATTTCGGATTTCGCTTATTTCTTAGAGCGTTCCCTGCAGGATTGGCAGATTCCGCCGAACACCACATGCGCATGCCCGATCGTATAGCCGGTCTCCTGGGCAACGGATTGCATCCATTCTTCCGGAACATGGGTCATGACCTCATCGACTCTACCGCATTCCTCACAAATAATATGTTGATGATCATCCATACGGGCATCATAGCGGCTGGCCGCTTCTCCAAGTTTCAGTTCACGAATCATTTGTTTATCGGAAAGATAACGCAGCGAATTGTATACTGTGCCATACGCCAAGTTTTGCCCTCTCTCAACCAGGCGGTTCATTACTTCAGCAGCAGTAGGATGATCGTGGGAGTCGCGGACAATATCATATACAGCTTTACGCTGAGAAGTCAGGTTAAGAGTTCTCATACCTATCATCCTTTAAGTTGTTTTTAGATCAAGTATAAGTCTTTGCATGAATAAGGTCAATGGAGTGCTCCAAATGTAGATATCAACTTGCTGTAACCAGTTTATTACAGTGATATTTCTCTTAACCCCATGTTCGAAATCAAGGCTAAAATAGATGCAGCCTTTATCAGGCTATAATTTACGTCGAGGAGCCTTCTATTTTAAATGATTATTGAGATAATAACCAGTTTGTTTGCTAATTTTTGTATTTTATCTACACTGATCTTTCTATCCAGCAAACTTTCTAAGAAATATATTGCTCCAAACCGCCCCATATCGTTAACAGTTCAAATACTGGCAGGCTTCCTGTTTGGAATATTTGGCATTATTATGATGGGCTATTCCGTTCCCGTCGGACCTGATACCTATGCGAATATGCGATATTTGACGATCGTTATTATCGGTGCATACCTGGGTTCGTTGCCGGCGATCCTCTGCGCTGCAGTTCTTGCGGTCAGCCGGGTAATATTTTATGAAGTTTCCTACAATTCCATATCTACCGCCCTCATTCTTCTGCTGGGAGGGATATGCTGCGGATGGATTGCCAGCTTCCCATGGTCACGGCTGCGTAAAATGATGGTCAGCAATGCCCTTTGCCTTGTGCTTACCTTTGCTGCCCTGTACAACAGTCTTGGGAGCCTAAATGCATTGATGGACTTCCTGCCCCTCCAATTACTCATTTCGCTGGTGGCCGGACTACTGATCTATTATGTGGCCGAGTCGATTCAGCGTTCTAACGAACAGTTTGATAAACTGGAGATCCGGGCGACCACGGATTATTTGACCGGCCTCAACAACCTGCGGCAATTTCACCGTCATTTAGAGGCTGAAGCTTCCCGCGCCGAGCGTTACCAGGAGAGCCTGTCCCTGCTCGCCATCGATATAGATCATTTCAAAGTCATCAATGATACCTATGGCCATCCTGCCGGGGATGAGGTTCTTAAGCAGCTTGCCGGAATTTTGAACCAGCACTCCCGCTCTTATGATACCGTCTCCCGCAACGGAGGTGAAGAGTTCGCCGTGATCCTGCCGGATTGCCCGCTGGATGAAGCCAAGAGAGCAGGTGAGCGGATCCGCGCTGCCGTGGAAAACGACTTCTTCCTCCTGCCGTCAGGTAAAAAAATCAACATTACCGTCTCCGTTGGGGTTGCCTGCTATCCCGATACGGTACCTATTGCTGATGCCCATATGCTCAATCACCGTGCCGATCAAGAGCTGTATTCCGCCAAGAACTCAGGCCGCAATAAGGTTAGTGCCGGATAATGTTATCCGCTGCTGGTCACAACCATGAAACCAGCTACAACTTTTTCTCCATATCTCTCCTTGATTCATGAGTTATTGCATGGCTGCACTGTTTTTTTTAGGGTGGCAGTGGTAATAAATGAAGAAAGGAACGATAACGATGGAGGGATAGCGGAAGTGGAATCCAAAACGAAATCAAGCCCCAATATGCCGCAGTTTCCGGAGTCGCTGTGGCGGGGGACCACAGAGCTGCCGTCATTCCCCCGGCTCACGGAAGATCACGACACGGACATTGCCGTTGTGGGAGGCGGAATCACAGGAATTACCACTGCTTATTTACTGATTCATGCCGGATACAAGGTCTCGCTTCTGGAAGCGGGGAGACTTCTGAATGGCACAACCGGATTTACCACCGCCAAAATCACGGCGCAGCATGGCATGATCTACAACGATCTCTTGAAGCATTTCGGAGAAGAGCAAGCCCGTCAATATTTTCAATCAAACAGTGAAGCGATGGAATGGATAGTAGGTACTGTGAAAGAGCTGGATATATCCTGCGGGTTGAACCGGGATACGGCCTATCTCTATGCGGATGCCGGTGATGAACAAACACTGAAGAAGCTGGAGGACGAATTCCAGGCTTATGAGAAGCTGAACCTGCCCGGCGAATGGCAGAATAACGTATCCCTGCCTCTGATGGCTGCTGGAGCCATCGCCCTCCCGGGGCAAGCCAGATTTCATCCGCTACTTTATTTGAAGACTCTGCTCCAGATTTTCCTGGATAAAGGCGGCGTTGTTTATGAACACACGATGATATCCGATGATGTCGAGAATGAGGGTAAGCTGACCCTGTTCACCGAGCAGAGCAGACACCGGATTACCTGCCGCCATGCCGTATCCGCTTCCCACTTCCCTTTTTATGATGGAGGTGCCCTGTACTTCTCACGTCTGCATGCCGAACGCTCCTATGCGCTGGCCATACGTCCGGAAACCGATTATGAGGGAGGCATGTACCTGAGTGCGGGAGAGCCGACACGCTCTTTGCGGGCCGTCGACTGGGAAGGACAGAAGCTGGTCATTGTAGGTGGCAACAACCATAAAACCGGCCATGGGATTTGTACGATCAACCACTACGACAGCTTGGAAGTATTCGCCGGCAACTTGCTTGGCATCAAATCTTTTCCTTACCGGTGGTCTACTCAAGATCTCATAACTCTGGATCGGGTGCCTTATATCGGAAAAGTGTCCGGCAAAGAGGAAATCTATATTGCCACCGGCTTCGCTAAATGGGGGATGACGAATGGTACACTGGCTGCACGTATAATTGCGGATCAGATCCAGCGAAAGGAGAATCCGTACACAGATTTGTACGATCCATCCCGCTTCAAAGCCAACCCTTCCATCAAAAACTTCATCGTGACGAATGCGGAGGTTGTCAAGGAGTTAGTCGCAGGCAAGTTGGAATTCGCACATAAGAAGATTGCAGATATGCAGGAGGACGAGGGGGCTGTTGTCCGTCATGAAGGCAAGCGGGCCGGAGCCTACAAAGATCTCAAGGGAAATCTGCACCTTGTTGACCGTACCTGCACCCATTTGGGCTGTGAAGTGGAATGGAATGATGCAGAGCGAACTTGGGACTGCCCTTGCCACGGCTCCCGCTTCTCCTATGAAGGCAATGTTATTGAGGGGCCAGCTGCACTCCCGCTAACCAAATTGGATAGCGGATTCTGAAGTATTGGCAGTATTGTTCACCATAAGAAAAGAAGATCAAATAAAACAGCGCGCACCGATGTTGAATAGGTGCGCGCTATTTCTTTATATTTTAAGTTAGTCTTATACGCCTACTGCTGTTCACTAACAGGAAGGGCTTTCTCCAATTCCTGGTGCTTGCCCGGCCAGAACGCCAGTCGCCCGAAGAGAACAGTTATCGCCGGAACGAGAAACGGCCGGACCACAAACGTATCGAGCAGCACGCCAAGTGCTGTAATAATGCCGAACTGTACAAGCACCTGAATGGGAAGGCTGGCGAGTACGGCAAAGGTTCCCGCCAAGATAAGGCCTGCAGAGGTAATCACCGAACCGGTCTCATTAACGCCTTCCGCAATCGCCTGCTTGAGTGGCATCACCTTCCGTTTATTCCAGATGTTCGAGATCATGAAGATGTTATAGTCCTCACCAAGTGCAACAAGGAACACAAAGGAATACAGAGGTATAGAGCCTTGGATGGCATCGGCCCCCAGTCCGTAATGGATAATAATCCAGCCCAGTCCAAGTGCGGAAAAGAACGACAAAATGACAGTTGCCACCAAGTAGACCGTGGCTATCACTGAACGCAGATACACCAGCAGCAATAAGGTAATCATACCGATCACAACGGGAATAATCAGATCGGTATCCCGTTCACCTACTTCCTTATTGTCGTACTGCGTTGCCGTCTGCCCACTCACCCACACCTTATCCTCAGGATTCTCAAGACCGAGTTCGGCCAGTGATTGCTCGGCTGTTGCCCTCAGAGCCGGGATATGGCTCATACTCTCCTGAGAATAGGGATTGCTGGTGAAGTTAATATCAAAGCTGAGAATATCTTTATTCACTGCACCCTGCTGCGGATCGGACACAGTGTCCACATAAGAGAGACTGCCCAGCACCGACTTCAGATCTCCTCCATCCGCCTTGCCCTGGGTATCTATCATCAGTTTGGCGGGAGCCAGTTCACCAGGGGAGAACTGCTCGCCGATCAGTGTGAACCCTTCGCGTGATTCCATATCCTCAGGGAATGAGGAGAGGATATCATAGGTGAATTTGATTCCGCTTGAGAAGGAAGCCAGAATGCCCAGCACCACGATCGTTATGCCTACAATCGCCCACGGACGGGACACAACCAGTCCGCCGATTCCATTCCTGCGGGAAGACTTCGGCTTGGGAGCCGGTTTACCTTTCGCCTCAGCCCGCTTGGCTTCCATGAGCGGTGTACGGGGAATGAACGGAAAGAACGATGCCCGGCCGAAGATGGCAAGAAGTGCCGGAACCAGCGTCAAGCTGGCGATGCCCATTATTAGAATCGACAAACTGAAAGGAACCGCGAACCGGTGGTAGGCGCCATATTTGGCCAGAAGGAGCGCAAACAGTGCGAGCACGACCGTAAATCCGCTCATGGCTATAGCCCCCGATGCATCCGTTATCGAACGAAGCAGCGCGCGGCTCTTGCTCTCCTCGGATTTCAGCACCTGACGGAAGCGTGCGATCAGGAACAGACAGTAATCCGTACCCGCTCCGAACAGCAGGACCGTCATGATGGATACCGCCTGCGAATCCACGGTAATCCAGCCTTCCTGCGCCATCTTACCGAGAATCGGACTTGTCGCTCCGTAGGCAAAGCCAACGGCAACCAGTGGAATCAGCGCCAGTATCGGCGACCGGTAGATCAGAAGAAGAAAGACAAGAACCAGAATGACTGTAGCGATTAACAAGGACACATCTGCATTCTCGAACAGGCCGGTGGCATCAATGGAAATACCCACGGGTCCGGTGACTCTTAGGCTCAGGTCGCCGCTGTTCGTTGGGTTGAGAGATAAATCGCTGCCCGCCTCCGCTGTAATGAGACTCTTAAACGCTGTTACGCCTTCTTTTAATTGGTCGCTATCTGCGTTTTTATCAAATAACACCGGCGTAACCAGTGTGCTGCGGTCCTCCGAAAGCGATGCCTGCAGCGCCTGGGGAGGGAGCTGACTCAGCGGCGGCACAAAGTTCTGATGAGGCAACGGCTCCTTCTCTATCTTACCGTATACGGCCTGAATATGTACTAGATCCTCTTGCGAGAGACCGCCTTCCCGGTGCCACACGAGCAGCGCAGGTACTCCGCTCCCGCTTGGGAATTCTTTCTCAGCAATAGCTGTAGCCTGCACAGAAGGTGATGACTCCGGAAGATTGGAGGCGTTATTCAGCACCTGCGAATTCACAGCAGGCCATAGCAACGTGAGCACCCCAACTACCGCTATCCATACGAGAAGCGTTATCCATTTCGTTTTACCGCCTGCTACCCATTTTCCGTAACTAGACATCCGGTTCATCGTCTCCTTCACCCCAGCAGCTTCAAGAAAAATGAGCCGCGGGTCATTTGATACTCTTATCATATATACCCGTGATTGCTTTGGCAAATCATTAGTACAAAAAAACGCCCCCAATTCCGCATGCTTGACTGACAAGCGCAGAACGAGGGACGTCCTCATTACTTAATTATGGGCAATATTTCTTCCTATTAGACCGCGTCGGGCACGTGATCCTCCGAGAATTGGCTGTTATACAGATCAGCGTAGAATCCGCCTTTCTCAAGCAGCTCCACATGCGTGCCTTTCTCAATAACGCTGCCTTGGTTCATCACCAGAATCAGATCAGCATCACGAATGGTGGATAGGCGGTGAGCGATAACAAAGCTCGTTCTACCTTTCATCAGCGTGTTCATCGCTTTCTGGATCTGCACCTCAGTCCGGGTATCGACACTGCTGGTCGCTTCATCCAGAATGAGGATCGACGGATCAGCCATAATGGCCCGGGCAATGGTCAGAAGTTGCTTCTGTCCTTGCGAAATATTGGATGCCTCTTCATTCAGAATCGTGTTGTACCCCAGCGGAAGTGTACGGATAAAGTGATCGGCATGCGCAGCCTTAGCAGCACGCACCACATCGGCTTCCGTAGCACCTTCCCGGCCGTAAGCGATATTATCGCGAATCGTGCCGTTGAAGAGCCAAGTATCCTGGAGCACCATACCAAATTTGCTGCGTAGCTCGCTGCGTTTCATATCGGTGATGTTGACCCCATCGATTACGATTTCCCCGCTGTTCAATTCATAGAAGCGCATCAGCAGGTTGATCAGCGTCGTTTTTCCGGCTCCGGTTGGACCAACAATAGCGATGGTCTGCCCCGGGCTGACTTCAATATTCATATCCTCAATGAGGATAGCGTCATCCTTATACCCGAATTTCACATGGCGGAACTCCACAGCACCTTCTTCAGCCGCAACGGGAGTGCCATTAGCATCCATTACTGGTTTCGCCAGCGAAATAGCAACCTCTGGAACTTCCTCTGCTTCATCCAGCAGCTCGAATACACGCTCTGCGGAGGCAATGGTCGATTGAATAATGTTAGCAATATTAGCAGTTTGAGTAATCGGCATGGTGAATTGGCGCGAGTATTGAATAAAGGCCTGAATATCACCGACTTCAATGGCTTTCTTGGTAACAAAGATTCCGCCGACTACGCAGACAAGCACATAACCCAGGTTACCGATAAACATCATCAACGGCATGATCATACCGGACATGAATTGGGCACGCCAGCCGGAATCATACAGCTTATTGTTAATTTCATCGAAATCACTAAGCGATTGGCGTTCGCGTCCGAACGCTTTAATAATGCGATGTCCGGTATACATTTCTTCTACGTGACCGTTCAATTGACCAAGTGATTTCTGCTGGCCGATAAAATAAGACTGCGAGCGCTTGCTGATTCCCATGATAACGAGAAAGCTCAGCGGCAGTGTAACCACGGTGATGAGTGTCAGCCAAGGGCTGATGGTCAGCATCATAATGATTACACCGATAATCGTGATGATGGACGTAATCAGCTGTGTTAAACTCTGCTGCAGAGTCGTACTGATGTTATCCACGTCATTGGTCGCCCGGCTCAGAATTTCCCCGTGCGTCCGGGAATCAAAGTACTTCAGCGGCAGCCGCTCCAGCTTGGCGTTGATCTGCTCGCGCATATCATAGACAACCTTCTGGGCTACTCCTGCCATTACATACTGCTGAATATAACTGAACAGGGCACTGAAGAGATACAAACCGGCAAGAAGAAGCAGGATATCATTGATGTAGCCAAAATCGATAAAGGCTGCCGGGTCACCCATCATTTTGCCATAGGCGCCTTCAAACAGCTTGGTCGTTGCATGACCCATTTTCTTCGGACTGTAGATACTGAAGACGGTACTGGCAACAGCCGTTAAAAAGACGACAAACAGCTGCAGCTTACGCGGAGCCAGATACGTAATCAACCGGCGGAGTGTCCCCTTAAAATCTTTGGCTTTCTCCGCAGGCAACATCATCCCCGGCGGGCCTCCTGGACCCGGTCCTCTGTGCCGCCGCGGTGGAGCGGCGTTTTTGTTGTTCGCTGTATGTTCACTCATGCTATTTCCTCCTCTGACAACTGCGAGGATACAATCTCGCGGTACACTTCACTGTTATCCAGCAGCTCACGGTGTGTGCCCATTCCGGCAATTTCACCGTCATCGATAACAATAATCCGGTCGGCATCCATGACCGTACTGACCCGCTGGGCGACGATCAGAACGGTAGCCTCTGTAGTTTCATCCTTAAGTGCTGCACGCAGCTTGGCATCTGTCTTGAAGTCAAGTGCGGAGAAACTGTCATCAAACAGATACACTTCCGGTTTTCTAACAAGCGCACGGGCAATGGACAACCGCTGCTTCTGACCACCGGAGACGTTACTGCCTCCTTGGGCAATCTCTGAATTGAAGCCTTCCTTCATCGCAGATACGAAATCGTAAGCCTGCGCGACCTGGGCAGCATGGATAATCTCTTCATCCGTAGCATCGTCTTTGCCATAGCGGATATTATCTTTAATCGTACCTGTGAACAACACGGCTTTTTGCGGAATATATCCGATTTTGGCCCGCAACTGCTCCTGTGTCATATCACGAACATCTACACCATCTACTCGCACTGCACCTGACTCTACATCATAGAACCGTGGAATCAAGCTAAGCAATGTCGATTTACCCGACCCTGTCCCGCCGATAATGGCGGTAACTTCACCCGGACGGGCACTAAAGCTGATTCCCGAAAGAGCGGGCTGCTCTGCACCCGGGTAAGAGAAGGTTACGTTCTCAAACTCAACAAAACCCCGCATGGTATCCCGGCCATCCCCGCGTGTAGCCGCAGCCGTCTTTTGAAGCTCACTTTCCGCAGGATCTTTAATTTCAGGCTGCATATCAAGTACTTCATTGATCCGCAGAGCAGATGCGGAAGCACGTGGAATAAGTACGAACATCATGGAGACCATAATCAGGGAGAACATGATCTGCATTGCATATTGAATGAACGCCATCAGGGAGCCTACCTCCAGGTTGCCTTCATCAATCCGGATTCCTCCGAAGTACAGAATGGCGATCATGGAGAAATTCATAACGATCATCATCAGCGGCATCAGGCCGGCCATGATTTTATTCACTTTGATTGCGGTATCCGTCAAATCACGGTTCGCTTCGCTGAAGCGCTGATTCTCATGACCAATCCGGTTAAACGAACGAATCACGCGAATCCCTGTTAGATGCTCACGTAGTACAAGATTTAATTTATCCAGCTTAATCTGGATGGCTTTAAATAATGGCAGACCCTTCATGCCGATGAACATGATGGCTCCCACTAGCAGCGGAATAACGACGACAAAAATCAGAGACAGATGGGCATCCTCTGATACGGCCATAATAATACCGCCGATCATCATCATCGGAGCGCCGACCATCATCCGAAGCATCATCGTAAGTACGGTTTGAACTTGAGTGATATCGTTCGTCGTACGGGTAATCAGCGAAGCTGTTCCCAGCTTGTCGAATTCATGCAGCGTGAAATTCTCAACATGGTTAAATACGCGGGAGCGTGTGCTTTTACCAAACCCGGCAGCGATTCTCGCCGACAGATAACTGGCGATGATGGAACAGAGTGCCCCGCCGCCTGCTACCAGAAGCATAAAGCCGCCAATTTGCCAAATATAGCTCTGATCCTTATGCACGATCCCTTTATCAACGATGTCAGACATCAGTGTAGGCAGGTATAGATCGCCCATGGACTGCAGGAATATCAGGATCAGTACTGCAGCAACTGCCCATTTAAAGGGTTTCAATTGTCTCATTAATTTAATCAATCTTCTCATCTCCGTTCATTTGTAGCCCGTCTAAATTAAGCGGCGGATTCTGCTCGCGAAAGTCATGTACCTTTAGAAGCAGATCAGCAAGTTTATTACTATCCTCTTCTCCCAGATACTCCACAAGCCGGCTCAGCGATTCATCCAAATGATTCTTAGCCTTAAGCGTAATGGCCTTCCCTTGTTCCGTCAGCATAATTCGCACCACTCTCCGGTCTGAAGGGTCGGCCTGACGTTCAACCATACCTTTGGCCTCAAGGCTGTTGACCAGCTGTGTAACTGTAGGAGGGGTAAGTCCCAGGAACCGGCTGATTTCTGACACCTTAAGTCCCTCGGCTCCGAAATGGGTCCGCCTTGCAATACTTATGAGCAAAGTCAATTCACTGGGCTTGTGGCCTTCGACCGAGTGATGCCAATGCGCCTTACGCATCGTCCGGAGTGCCGCAAAGAGCTTGTGTCCGACTGGATTATCATTATTTATCCCAATCTCGTTCACCTCATTTTTAGTTAGGAGTACTAATAATTAAATCTCATATTAATTAGGCTACCTAATTATATTTTGAGCCCAGTACTTTGTCAAATCATGATTACGCTCTCAAATATTACAGAATGACAAACACCGCCTGATGATATAAAGCACAGCAAAAAGAGGAGCCGCTTCCTCTCCTCTTCTAATTTAAATTTAACGACTCCTGAATCAGCAACTATAGCCTATAGCTGCATAGCGGTCTGATTTCTTGATGCTATATTCATCGAAGCAAGTTTATGGGCTGAGGAATCTGCCTTCCGGCTACGTTGTCTTTCCATCATCTTATTCTGCGCGAGTACAATATAGCCATCCAGCTGCTTACTCAATTCCACCACTACATTATCACTGAGACTGCGGTGCTGCGCCACCTCAAGAAGCTGGCACCTTAGGCTCTCTATAGTCGTAGACAGCTCATCTTCCTTGAAGTCTGTTCGGTATGCATCATGGAAAGAAGCTTGGGGAAGCATCAACATTCACCTTTTCTCTATTATAACTTTTTTCTTATTATAAAGGCTGATGCCAAAAATCATAATTTGCAGAAAAAGAAATAAATGTCGAATTTAATCTACTGATGGATACTGCTGCTCCAATATTCCTTTAGCAAAAGAAAGCCATTCCCGCGCCGCAAAAGAAAGATACCGGTCTCTTCGCCAGATCATCCCAAGCTGCCACGGGATCGCCGGTCCAGTCATCGGAACCACTGCCAGGCGGGAACGATCCATATCCCGGCAGATCGTCTCCGGCAGCAGCGCAATGCCAAGTCCGGCACTTACCATCCTGCTGATCAAATCCCACTGCGAGCTTTCATAGACCACTCTTGGCTCAAACCCCGCTTTGGCGCATTCCATAATAATCCGGTCATGCAGCGTAAAGTCTTCCCTGAACAGAATAAACTCCTCTTCGGATAACTCAGCCAGTGAAATCGACTCTGCCCCGGCTAGATGGTGGGATAAGGGCAAGATAAGCTGCAGCTCTTCCTTAATAAAGGAAAAATGATGAAACCGGGCGTTGTTCACAGGAAGCACGACCACGCCGATATCAAGCAATCCAGTCTCCACATCATGCTCCACCTTCTTGGCCCCGTCTTCATAAAGCCGGATCGTAACAGCAGGATATTTCTTGTGAAACTGTCCGATCACCATTGGAAAAAAGCTGGAGCCCACCATCGGCGGCAGCCCGATCCGGATATGGCCCTGCTTCAGTTCACGCAAGCTATCCAGCTCCGAAGGCAGGCTTTGAAAGGTTTCAACTATGTTTTGTGCTTTAGTGAACAGAATTTCTCCCGCATCTGTCAGGCGGATGCTTTTCCCCTCACGGTAAAACAGGTCTGCACCTAAATCCACCTCCAGGTTGCGGATCATTTTGCTAATCGTCGGTTGGGTGATATATAAAGATTCGGCCGCTTTGGAGAAGCTGCTGAGCCGTGCGGCCTGAACAAAGTATTCTAATTGGCGGATATCCATCCATTGAACCCCTCTCATATAGACAAAAGGAATGTCATTTATTCGATATATTCATTTTACCTATGAAAACAATTCATGTAAACTTTCAATATAAATGAAAGGGGTGGGTTCAGATGAAGAAGATCGCCACAATACTCCTGCAGGTGACCGGACTGACTGTATTCGCATTACTAATAAACAGCTTGGCGTCTTTGATGCATCTGCCTATTCCCGGAAGCATTTTCGGCATGATCCTGCTCTTTATTCTTCTGGAACTTGGTGTGGTACGACTGAACTGGATCGATATCGGCGGTGCCTGGCTCCTTGCAGAACTGCTGCTGTTCTTTATTCCCTCTGCAGTTGGAGTTATGAAATACACGACGCTGCTGGAGACAGACGGCCTTCGCCTCCTCGCCGTTGTTCTTGTTGGAACTTTTGTGGTCATGTCCAGCTCCGGGCTTCTGACAGGAGCCATCTATAAAGCAAAGGAGCGTAGAACATCATGATGACCGGACTATTCCTGCTTGCTCTTACAATCGGTATTTATCTTCTGTCCAAAAAAGTGTATGTTTCCAGCTCGAAAATGTTCATGTCCCCGCTCATCATTACTCCACTGCTGGTGATTAGCTTTCTGTTCATGACAGGGATCTCTTATGATTCTTACAATGCGGGAGGCAAATGGCTTACGGATCTGCTCCAACCGGCAACGGTCGCCTTTGCAATCCCTTTGCATAAAAATTTCAAGGTACTCAAAAAGCACGCCGCCGAGATTGCGGCAGGCGTGCTATCAGGATCGGTTACCGCGGTGATATCCTCGGTATTTCTGGCCAAATGGCTGCATCTGAGCAGCGATTTGGCTACGAGCCTGGTACCTCGTTCGGTGACAACGCCGATCGCCATGAGTATCTCGCAGCGCATCGGAGGCGTGCCGAATATTACGGCAGTATTCGTCATTCTGACCGGAATTTTAGGTTCAATGATGGGTCCAACCGTTCTGCGCCTCTTCCGCATTGATAATGAAATTGCCCGCGGCGTATCGCTGGGAACCGCGGCGCATGGTACGGGAACCTCAAAAGCCTTTGAGCTGAGCTCCCTAACCGGCACCATCTCAAGTATCGCGATGATCTTATCTGCAGTGTTTACGATAGGTGTAACACCTGCCCTGCTCGCGGTTTTCCTCCACTAAATCGGCCGCCCCGGCTTGGGCCGCAGACATGTCCTTCCTACAAGGAGGATATGTCTTTTTTTCGCTCTAAAGCCGAACAGATTGTCCGGACTCCGCCGACTCAAAGGCGGCGCAAGTAACTTGCAGCGTCTTAAACCCATCCTCATAATCACTCAGAATCCGTGAGCGGTCTCCGGTACGCACAGCATGGAGAAACGCCTCACTTTCTTTCAGATACGGATTACCGCTGTTCACATACTCGGTACTGTCTCCGCTTCGCGCTTCGAGCAGACGCTCAGGGTTCCAGTCCAGCATCCCCCGGTCATTATAGAAGCTAAGCCCTACACGTCCAACTTCTCCCGGAAGAACACAAGTATTAGAGATATTGGCGACGATGCCGCTCGCAAGCTTCAGTGACACCGTACCCACATCCGCTACGGTCACGTTATCATGCTGCTCATGCATCACCCGGTTGCCGAACATCCCGTACACCTCGGTAACCTCTCCGCCAAGGTACCGCAGCAAATCCACGATATGTGTAGTCTGCTCCGTGAACTGGCCGCCCGACTGCTCCTGGTTACGCCACCAAGACACACCCGGCATGCCGCCCATCCACTGTCCCACGATCATGCCCACCTTATCACCTTGCAACAGATCCTTGAGCCGTTCAATATTCTCCTGATAACGGAAATGGTATCCCACTGAGGTCAACAGATTACGTTCCTTGATATCCAGAAGAAGACTTGCCGGAATTTCAGTTGTTGCCCCAAGCGGCTTCTCTATAAAAAAAGGAATGTTTCTGCGGATAACCGCCCGCTCGATTGTTCCATGCGCATGCGGAGGAACGCAAATATATACCGCATCCAGTTCCTGTTCATTCAGCATTTCCGTGACATCCCCGTAACCTGCAGCGCTATAACTCTTGGCCATTTCCTCGCCCTTCTCCTTGCTGCTGCCGCAGACCGCCTGCAGCCTCACATCTTCCATGCCGGTTAGTAAATCCGCGTGAACCTTGGAGAACCAGCCTGTACCAATCATTCCGATCTTGAGTGTCATCGTTATACCCTCCTGGTCAGTAAGTACTGAAATGAATGTCTGACATCCATTATACGTTGTTATTTCAGCACCCGATAGTGTTGCCACTCCTCCGGCAGCAGCTGCTTATATGGACTTTGGAGAAAGCGGTCATCCGCAAGCACAATCACTCCCGTATCCTCTTCGCTGCGGATCAGCCGTCCCCCGGCCTGCAGCACCTTGCACATCCCGGGATAGACATAAGCATACTCAAACCCGTTCCTGTCCTGATTGTTAAAATATTGCCGCAGCAGATTGCGCTCCAGTCCTAACTGAGGCAGACCGACACCTACTACCATGACCCCATTTAACCGGTCGCCCGGCAGATCAACCCCCTCGGAGAAAATCCCGCCAAGCACTGCGAAGCCAAGAAGCGTCTCCTCCCGGTCCGGGCGGAAAGCCGCCAGAAAAGCTTCCCGCTCCTCCTCGCTCATCCCCTGACCTTGAAGCAGTGTCTGCACTTCCGGGTAACGCTCACTGAACACCTGGTATACTTCCTGTAGATAAAGATATGAGGGGAAAAACACCAGATAATTGCCTTTGACCATGACCATAGACATCAACGCCTCCGCAAGTGGGGTAAGCGACCTCTCACGGTCATGGTATCTCGTCGATACCGGCAGTACAGAAATCTCCCATTGCTCCCGGTAGAAAGGGGAAGATACCTTAAGGGTATAATCCTCTTCGCCGGCCCCCAGCATATCCCGGTAATAAGACATGGGGGACAGGGTTGCCGAGAACAAGATCCTGCTGCGGAAGCCTTTGGACATCTGACGCAACAGATGTGAAGGATCCAGATTGAACAGCTTCAGGTACACATCCCCCCTGCGCACCTCAGCATATGTAATGTAACGTTCGTCATAGGTTTTGAAAGTACGAAGCATTCCCTGGACGGCAAAATAAGCATCTAATAGACTCTCCCCCTCTTCTATAGAAGGTTCTGACATGAGGGTAACTGAAGGCAGAAGCAGTTCCTGCTCCGCTTCCGCCGCCAAAGCTTCCAGCAAAGGGGGAAGCTCCTCATGATATTTAGGCCACTGCCCTTGTCCCTCTTCATTGCAGCTTTTGCGCAGCGCGACAAAGAAGCGGTTCACTTCCTTGGCTGCATGGCTCAGCTTCCGGTTGCTGGCTTTGAACTGACGCTGAAGAGCCAGAAAGGGGGCCTTGGTAAGAGATGCTGAGAACATCTCCCGTCCCCGGTCCACCAGATTATGCGCTTCATCCACAAGCAGCACGCTGTCCTTCCGGCGCTCCTCGGCAAGACGTTTCAGGCTGATACGCGGATCGAAGATATAGTTGTAATCGCAGATAACGGCATCGCAGGCATACGCCGCATCGAGCGACAGCTCAAACGGGCAGACGGTATGCTTCTTGGCATAGCTGGCCAATACATCCCGGGTCATAAGTGTCTCATGCTCCAGAAGATCCAGAAGCGCCCCGTTGATCCGGTCATAATAGCCGTCTGCAAAAGGGCAATACTCCTTCGTGCAAAGTCCCTCCTCACGAAAGCACGCTTTCTCCTTGGCTGTAATGGTGATGGCATGCAGTTGCAGCCCCCGTGATATCAGCAGGGACATAGCTTCCTCTGCCGCCAGCCGTGTAACTGTCTTAGCTGTCAAATAGAACAGTACCTCACAATGTCCTTCACCCATTGCCTTGATAACAGGAAATATCGTGGACATCGTCTTTCCGATTCCCGTCGGCGCCTGGACAAACAGGCCCGCCCGCTCCGTCACCGCTTTGTACACCGAACCTGCCAGATTGCGCTGCCCGGACCGGTACGCCGGGAACGGAAAAGGCATTTCGCGGATGCTGTCATTTCTATGCTCATGATGCCTAAGAAGCATATCGGCGTAAGGAGCATACCCCCGAACCATCTCCTCCGCAAAGGCATCCAGTTCCTCTCTCGTATATCTCCGGTCCAGACTCATCTGCTCTTCACTTCCGGTGTGCACATAAGTAAGCCTAACATCCATCGCCGGGAGCGATTGCTCGGCAGCTATCATATAAGCGTACATAACCGCCTGTGCCCAATGAACAGGTCGGCCTTCTGCCAGCCTATCCAGCGGTTCTGCTGTGGATTTAATTTCTTCTACTATTAGCGTTCCCGCGTCCGATATCAGCAGCCCGTCACAGCGGCCGTCAATCCTAAAGAGCAGCCCGCTGTACGGGATCTCCGCCTTCACATATACTTCTTTTTGGTCCTTCTCTTGATACTGCTTCTGCACCTTTTGATGAATACGCGTTCCTTCCGCCATGGAGGCCGTACTGCGGAATCCCGGCTCGATGCTGCCGCTGCGGAAGCAATACTCCACAAGCGATCTGACCGAAATAGACACTGTATGGTTCATGCCGTCTTCCCTCCTCAGCGCTGAAGTATCAATTTGTTCCAGTCGTCATATTTGCCCTTTTTCCGTGATATACTTCGGTCTGGCGGCAATGGCATTACCTCCGGCCAGTAATCTTCCGTTTACTTAATCATGAATAAAGATACTGTAATTCTCTAATTTTGACATTCAAGGTGCCGCACTTCATAATAAATTTAATTACCATGGAGTTTTTATGTCTTTGCATCATCCAGAAAGAAGGCGAAGCTGTGTCATTCATTAACGGAAAACGCTGGATTGTGAAACCTTTTATCTTTTTCACCTTGATTTTTATCTTAAAAAGCTTCCTGGCATGGGGTGTTATATTCGGAGATATGCTTCCCTGGAAATCGCTGCTGACAGAGATTCCTTTTGTGTGGGCGCTTTTTTGCCTGATTGAACGCTTCGCTTCCAAACGGAAGCTGGGGTATTACATGACCGTTAATTTGCTGGTAACCGCGATATTTTTTGCAGCCATCATGTATTTTAAATATTACGGAGTGATTGTGACCTATCATGCCCTGGAGCAGGTAAACCAGGTGACTGCCGTACGCAACAGCGTCTTCTCCCTGATGGACCCGTATTATCTGCTTATTTTCTTGGACATCATCGTCCTGGGCTATTACTTCTTCCGCAATAAAAAAGGCCGGGATTTGAAAAAACAGATCAACCGCAAGGGCCGCAAAGGTCTCGTTACCGTATTATTTGTCATCTCACTCGGCCTGTGTCTCTTTAATGTGCTTCCTAATAAAGCAAGTATGAATGAGATCAAAAAAGCACAGGAAATGGGTATTCTTAATTATGAGGCTTATACCATATTTGCTCAAGAGAAACCGGAACCCGTTAAAGCCAGTGAAATTACGCAGGATGTGATTGATCAGCTTAAAGGCACCACTGAGGTCATTAACCCACAACTAGAGGGCACAGCCAAAGGCAAGAACCTGATTATCATCCAAATGGAATCCTTCCAGAACTTCCTGCTCGGGCTTACGATAGACGGCAAGGAAATCACACCTAACTTGAACCAGTTTATGAAGGATAGTCTTTATTTCCCTAACTTCTATCAGATGGTTGGCCAGGGTAATACCTCAGATGCAGAGTTTGTGGTCAATACTTCCTTCTACATCCCGCCACGCGGTGCAGCAACCATGACCTATGTAGACAAGAAACTGCCGAGCTTGCCTCGTCTGCTGCAGGATAACGGATATCAGACGGCCACGTTCCATACCAATGATGTGGAGTTCTGGAACCGCGGGGAGCTCTACAGTGCACTGGGCTGGGAGCATTATTACGATCATAAATTTTTCGGTGATGAGGATGCTTTTTTCTTCGGCGCTTCGGATGAAGTACTCTACCGCAAAACCTCCGAGAAGCTGAAGGAAATGAGTGATAGCGGTCAGCCTTTCTATGCTCAGGTTATTTCCATGTCCTCTCACCATCCGTTCACCATTCCGGAAGACAAATACCGGATGAAGCTGCCGGAACGTTACGAAGGAACCTTCGTTGGTGATTATGTGCGTGCCCAGAACTATGCAGATGAGGCCTTTGGCCAATTCGTAGATGAACTGAAAGCAAACGGTCTATGGGATACAAGTGTAATCATGGTTTACGGCGACCACATGGGCTTGCCGATTTATTCCCTGGACCATGATGATAAAGAGCTGATGACCGAAATTTACGGATATGAGTACAGCTACACGAATATGACTAATATCCCGCTGATGATCCACGGTTCCGGCAATACCGAGCCACAGGTTCTGGAGCAGGTAGGCGGTGAAATTGATATCATGCCTACAGCAGCAGGATTGCTGGGCGTCTCTATGGAGAACAACATTCATTTCGGCCAGAATTTGCTGAACCAGACCTACAATATCTTGCCGGAGCGTTATTACCTGCCATCCGGATCGTTCATTGGCACATCAGGACTCCTGATTCCAGGGAACAGCTTTGAGGACAATACCCAATATCCGCTGGTTACCGGAGGCCCGGCGCCTACTGCAACAGAGGATGAATATAACCGCGCATTAGAGCTGCTTCATCTATCTGACAGCTATGTAACCCAACTACCGGATAAGAATTAAGCAAGATGACAAAAGGGAGTGTACCGAAGCCATCGTCATGGCCTTTGGTACACTCCCTTTATTCAAGAGCAGCCTCGTGTTTTGCCGGGCACTCCTAATCAGAGCTATCTTTCCTGCCTCTCTACCATATCGAAATAACCCGCAAAGCTCTCCAACTCTTCCAGGGTCAATATGGACAAGTGCTCACGCAGCAGCTGTTTCGAACGTTTTTGCCCTTCCTGAAGAACAGTATAGCCTTTCTCTGTCAGCGAGACCATTACAGCTCTCCGGTCATTCTCATCCATCTCACGGATCGTCAGTCCGAGCAGTTCCATCCGGTCGAGCATTACGGTGATGGCACTCGATTTAACCTCCATCTTCTCCGCCAGCCGCACTACCTTCGATTTCTCTTCACTAGCGATTATGTTCAGCAGTGAGTACTGTGGGAAGGTTAGCCCTAATTCCTTGTTCAGTGCCATCCTGGAGATGATCTTCCGCTGCACTCTCCACATAGAAAGTCCAATGCGATCAACCAGCAGATCCATATGTTGTGTCATTCAGTTCAGCTCCCGGTTAATTGTCATAAGCTAAGCGTAACATCTTATCGAAATCGAATTCAATATCCCGTGTCCAAATTGATGGAATCAGACGTAATAAGTTCTATATATAAGCTGAACTTAAGATCTTTACCATTTGGGCTAGGTCGTAACTACGGTGGATGTTTGGACTCCGGCCGCTGTTGTCTCCCGATTTCTAGATTAAAACCCGCTGGTAGCGGTTGAAATCCGGAGACAAAGGCGGACGCTACCGCTCCTCCAGTTCCAAATATCCCTCTACGTTATGTTAAGTTATTTAGTTCTTTCTATTTATTCAAGAAATATGAGTGTATACTTACACCCGAATTTTCGTATATACTTTGTAGTACAGTTGTCTTACAGAAAAGAGCATTATTCGACACCAAAATACAACGTCCCTTTTGATGCCCTGTTTACATTACTACGATATAATCGTAGCAGTGGAACTAAGATCTACTGTACATAATTTGTCGAGGTTGGTGGAAAAAACATGAAGTTGGCAACTAAGTTAGCGTGGATGATGCTTTCTGTATTGCTTCTAGTCGGTTCATCCATAGGATTCTTTGGTTATCGCACAGCTCACAATCAGGTTGATGAAGCTGCTGGTATTGAATTAGTAGGATGCGCCAATATTACGACAGGCCTTGTGAATCCCGCGGATATTACCGCTTTAGCCGCAGGTGATACCAGTAAGCTTGCCGAAATTGAGAAGCAGATCGGCTGGATTAAAGAACATAAACCCATATTTAAAGAAGCTTTCATTCTATCCCTGGACGGTAAAATCCTCGCTGCCGACAAAAGCTTTCAGGAGAGAGGATACAAAGCCGGAGATACCTTCTACTTTAACGAAGAAGACAAGAACATGATTAACACGATGAAGCATTCCACGTATTCTAAAATATATACCTATAAAGGCACCTCACTAAAAACGGGATATGGACCTATCTATCAGGACCATGATCCTTCGAAACCGATTATTGCACTGATGGCTATTAACTTTGACGGACCTCTGATTCAAGAACGGACCATGGACATTATCATTCAACCTTTTATTATCGGTAGCTCGATCCTAATTATTGCTATCATTATAGCTTATCTCCTGATCCGCCGGATGGTCAGCCCGCTTTCCAAGCTGACGGATTCCGTAAATCTGGTCGCCCAAGGTGACCTCACCCACGATCCAATTCTGTTCAACAGCAAGGATGAGATTGGCACCTTAGCCCGTGACTTTAACGACATGACCAAAAGTCTGCGCAATCTGATTACCGAAGTGAATGATACCTCTATTCAGGTCGCCTCTTCCTCACAAGAGTTGTCTGCTAGCGCCCAGGAAACCAACCGGGCTGGTGAACACAGCGTAAATATTACCATCGAACTTGCCGATGGGTCACAGACCCAGCTGCGCAATTTGGAAGGCAGCTATCAAGCCGTACAGAGCATGTCCCGGTTCATTAGCGAAATTGCTGACAATGCCGACAGCGCCATGAACCACGCCGCCACTAATACGGACAAGGCACGAACCGGACGGGAATCCATGGATTCTACGACTACCCAAATGGAGGTCGTGAGCGAGAGTATTACCGATCTTTCCGGTATCATCGATGCTCTATCCAGTCATTCAAAGGAAATTGAGAGTATTGTCGGCACAATTGCAGGCATTGCAGAGGAGACCAACCTTCTATCACTGAATGCCGCCATTGAAGCCGCTCGTGCAGGCGAAGAAGGCCGCGGATTTGCTGTTGTAGCGAATTCCGTACGTAAGCTTGCAGACCGTTCCGCGAAGTCTGCGGCACAAATTGGCGAGCTCGTCAGCCTCATCGTAGGGCAAATGGATAAAGCAGGGGAAACAATGAAGGTGTCGACTCAGGAGATGAGCCACGGCAAGGAGATGATCATCGCTGCAGGCCGTTCCTTCGCCGAGATCGAGAATTCCGTAACCGACATGGCGGCACAGAGCCAGCAGATCTCCGCAACCGTACGCCAGCTGTCTGATATCTCCAGCGGACTTGTAAAGTCGATTCAGAACATTGTGAGTGTATCTAACCAGACTGCTGCAGGTGCAGAGAGCCTATCCGCTTCTTCCCAGGAGCAATTAGCGGCAATGGAAGAGGTTGAAGCTTCAGCTACCTTCCTGTCCTCATTAGCAGACAAGCTTCACACGCTGGTAGACCAGTTCAAAGTATAATTCAGTTATGAAGGAAGGGTGCCTAAAGCCAGCTTGGCTAAGGCACCCTTCCTTTTTATTTCCCTATTCACACAAAATAAGAGCAATCCCTACGCAGATCTCCGCGTAAGGATTGCTCTTGCCGTTTCTGGACTATGTAATTCATTGCTTCAACTAACTGCCTTATTATCCATAAACCATTGGCCCAGCTCATATACCGGCATTGGTTTGCCGTAATAGTAACCCTGCATGACCCGGCAGCCCAAAGACTGAAGCAACTCAATCTGCTCAGGAGTTTCGACTCCTTCAGCAATGACTTCCATATTGAGGTTGGCCGCGATAGCAATAATATTGCTTATAATGGCTTTCTTGGAGTGCATCTTACTCTTTCGGATAAAGACTTGGTCAATTTTAAGCGTATTAATTGGTATTTCATCCAGATTGCCCAGCGATGAGAAGCCCGTTCCGAAATCGTCCAAGGATACTCTAACACCAAGCGTGCGGAGTTTGGACAGTAATGCTACAGTCTCCTCCATATTATTCATGGCAATCGATTCGGTGATCTCAAGCTCCAGAAAGTGGGGCTCAAGGCCGGAACGTGATAGCGCCTCTTCAACAATCTCGTATAAGCTTTCACCCTCAAACATCCGGGCTGACATATTAATCGATACGGCGACTGAAGCAATATTCTCCTTATGCCAGAGCATATTCTGACTGCATACCTCGTGCAGCATCCAATACGTTATCGGTACAATAAGCCCGGTCTCCTCGGCAATCGGAATGAATTCAACTGGCGAGATCATGCCATGCTCCGGATGCCTCCAGCGCAGCAGTGATTCCAGGCCAACAGCCACATTCATTACCGAATCCCATTTCGGCTGGTATACCACCATAAACTCGGAACGGGCCAGTGCCTTACGCAGATCCTTCTCAAGGGACATCCGACGTAGCTGATGACGGTTCATCTCCTGATCAAAAACACTAAGCTTGTTCTTGCCCGAATCCTTGGACATGTACAGTGCCGTATCCGCTGCCTTCATCAGTGACGAGCGGTCTTTGCCGTGGTTAGGAGTTAGGCTTATGCCTACACTTGCCGTAACATACAGCTCATTACCCTCAATGCTGTAGTATTTCTTGAGTTCCTGCAGAACGTGCTCTGCTTTCTCCACCGCAGCTTCCGGCATACAATGAGGGAGAGCCACCAAAAACTCGTCACCGCCAAGCCGGAACACTTTACCACTGTCTCCGATACAGTACTGAAGTCTATGCGCGACCTCCTGGAGCAGCATATCTCCAATATCATGGCCCAGTGTATCATTGATAGACTTGAAACGGTCCAAATCTATAAAGAATACAGCACCCGGAGACTCGCTGAAGAATTCATTCTCAAAGTACCTCTCCAGTCCATGCCGGTTAGGAAGCTCTGTGAGCGGATCATGATAGGCCATACGCTCCAGTACATTCCGATCCAGAAACACAGCACCGCCAGAGACCAGGAACATAAACAGCGTTACCAGAGAAACACCCGTCAAGAGGATAACATCGGTTTGTGCCAAAAAAGGCTTTACTCCCAGCCACGCATCATATTCAAATTGGCTGGTCCGGATACTGGTATAGTGTAACCCTGTAATAGCCACACCAATAAACAACGCGAAGTACCTTTTCCATCGTCCGATGCCAGGATACTCCTTGAATTTATAGATAAGAAAGATTCCGACGTAGCATGCCGAAATAGCGATCAATACCGAAAGAACCTGAGATGGCATGTGATAGTGAAGCGTTGCTTCCATCTTCATCGATGACATTCCCGTATAATGCATTCCGGAGATGCCGCCCCCAAGAATCAGGCCACCCACAATTAAACGCCAAAGAGCAGGGTGAGGAGCAAAGATAAAACGAAGCGACACATAAGAGCACATTATACCGATCAGAATAGACAGCACCGATAACCTGGAATCATAACTGATCTCAAATGGCAGGCGACCGGACAAAATTCCGACAAAATGTGTTGCCCATATTCCGCTTCCCAGTACACAAGCACCCGAAATAAACCATAAATTGCGAATTTTCCCCGTCGAACGGGATCCTTGTAAAATAAGGTTCAAGGCGGAGTAAGCCGCTGTCACCGCAAGGGCAAATGATAAAAAAACAATGCCAATATTATAGTGGATTCCCATTTGATCCATCAGTCAACCTCTTCACCCGTAAGATAATTATCGTAATCGCTGCAGTGCATTTCTTAGAAGGTTCAGTACACGAATATTAGATAAATGGAAGAGTGCGTAAAGATTATAGGCTATCCTAAGAAAAAACCATTCCGGCATAAAGACGAGAAAATGATTATGCAGAAATTTATAAGCCTTTCGGCATTTATAAAAAAGCAACTTTAGGTGTAATTTTACCCTGAATTCAGCAGACTGTCTAAGAAAATACTGGGTTTTTCGCCCTTTTTTTTAAGCAGGCAAAAATTGTCCATATTTGACGCAATATCCAGCTTGAACTTGCAAATCCCGACTCCGGCCATAAAAAAGAGTGGCCCTTGTGGGCCACCCTCTTCTGTACAATCTTTAGAGCGAAAAACAGGCTTATGCGAAGATTTACGAAGTATGCTTCTATTGCGAAAGCAGATTATAAATCACCTGGGCGGCTTGGGCTCTCGTGGATAACCCTAGCGGATTAAGCTTACCTTGATCCCCTTCGATAATTCCACCTTTGGAAAGAGCTTGGAGCGCTTCCCGGGCATAACCGGAGATGAGACCGGCGTCGATATAAGTGTTCAGATCGGCCGTATTAGTACCAGCAGGCACTTCTCCCAAAACCTCAAGTGAACGGTAGAGCAGTGTGAATAGCTCTTGGCGTGTAATGGGTGCATCCGGCTTGAACTGATTCTCCCCGGCCCCGGTTGCCACTCCCAGACGCTTGGCAGCTGCCAGATAAGGCGTATAATACGTGCTGCCCGCATCAGAGAAGTTATCAGCACCCTCGCCGTCTGGTGCTACTCCATATGCTTTTAAGAGCAGAACGATAAATTGCCCCCTCGTTATCTCACCGGCTGGATTATAGTTCCCTGCATCCGTACCGGAGGTAATCTCTCTTGCAGCCAGGAAGCTTACGGCAGGACTGTACCAGGATGAACGTGCCACATCAGTAAATGCTACTTTGTTGTGTCCGATTATATATTGCGAGAAATGCGTAGTCACAAACTCCACACTGCCCGTAGCGGCGTTATATCTGCCCCGTACATGATCCAGTCCGCCAGAGCTATTGATATAGTAAATGATAATAGAATTCGGATCCTCACCGGTCTGCAGTGTGTAGGGCACGCTGACACTAACTTTACCTCCGAACGCCGAGACCTTGCTGTCCCCCGCCTTTACGGACAGGTCGTAGACCGGTCTGTCTCCGAGTACAGCCTTGCCTTCATCCGTTAAAGAAACCTTCGCGATCGCGATACTGATATCACCATTATTGGCCGCTCCGCTGATGCTTGCTACGGACTTGGCGTCAAAAGTAATTGTGCCTCCTTGCTCGTAGTTCACCTTAAGCGCCGCCTTGGTACCTGAGGCCACACTATTAAAAGCAGTTCTCGGTACAGTTAACTCAGCAGTCTTCGTGTCGGCAGATGTAGAGAGCTTGATCTCGATTGCCCCGGTTTTGCCTTCCGCCTCAGCCTTTTTCACTGTTTCCACAAGACCTGATATCGCATCTGCGGCAACGGTCGCTGTGGTCACTCCTGTTGCGGCATCTGTTTTGGAAGAAGCCGATACTACGGCTGTTACCGTATTACCAGATGCTGCCGCTGGTGCCCCGGTGTTAAGAGGAGCACTGGTAGGTGCAGGAGTAGGGCTGCTCCCGCCAGGCGAACCGGCTCCAGGACTTGCCGGTACCGTACTGGCAGGTACCACAATCTCTACAGATTGACCCGCCGGATAGGATACCGCCACGGCACCCGCCGCTGTCGTTGGTCCCTGGTAGCCGTAAGTTGCGGCATACCTCACTAGGTAAGTGCCTGGTGCAAGGCCAGTGATGGTATCTGCTGCGGCTGGTACCGCAGTGTACGCGGATGCACCCGTTAGCTTATACTCAAGCACTCTTTTGTTCACACCTTTAATTTGTCCATCTGTACTGCCGACCGTGCTGGGAGCCTGAGCGGATAATCCGGTAGGCACCGTTTCCAGTTTGGAGAGAACCGTATCCAGCGCTTTGATGTAGTTGGTGTATCTAGCACCGACGGGATAGTCCTGATAAACGTAGTCCGGTTGTATGCTCGACCATGTATACATAAGTTCGATATGCCCCAGTACAGGTGCGCTTGCACCGTTTGCATCCTTGTTGTCTTTATTGTAGGTGAAGAAATAAGGGACCTGAAGACGGTCGCCAGTGACGGTGCCTGAACTACCGGTATAGCTTATCGTATTTTTAGCTATAGTGGTCGGATCAAGCGCGAAGGCCGTTTTATTCTGGGTTTGAATATTCGATAAATAAGTGCTGACCAGATCCACATACAGCTTGGCGTATGGATGATTATTCGTTCTGATCTGAAGCGTATCCGTCTTATGCGGAGTATCCACAGGATTATTAACCGGCTGGGCAACAGTCACGCCAGCATCCAGCTTGGTGTCGAAGAAATATATCTTCTGGATATTATATTTCTTGGCATATGCATTGATATATTTAATGACCGCCTGGGTATTCGGGCACCAAGAGCCGCCAAACAGGAACGCATAGTTGCCTTCACTGGCCAGGATCTTCGTCAGTTGATGATAAGTCACATGTTCATAAACAAGCGTCTCCTGCTGGTCGGTGAAGATTGTCGGCTTTCCGGGATTCTCATTCTCATAATTCCTATTGAAGGCTGCTTTAATGTAAGCAGAAGAGTCAATGACAGAGAAGGATGAGCCGGCACTCAGTACCTCTTCAACATCAGCCTTATACTGAGTCACCAGATTCGGATCTGCCTGAAGTTCACTCTGAGTGGGGCTTTCACTTAAATAGGAGATGATTGGTGCGCTATTGCGGTCCGTATCGAGGTGGTCCTTGTTATATACGAACAGGAAGGGTGCTTCCACCTTGTTGGCGGTTATCGTGGTTCCCGCATTATCGTAGCTCACGTTATGCTCCGGGATGGTCTTATCGTAGAGATTCAGATTAGTCAGGTACTTATTGATCAGGTCCACATATTTATTGGCGTAAGGGTTGCTGGTATCCGCGATATCGAAGCTGTTGCCATCAAGTTTGGTATCGAAGTTATAAATGGCTGAAACATTCAATTCCTTGGCAACCTCATTGATATGTCCAATTACAGCCTGGGTATTCTCGCTCCAAGAGCCGCCGACAAGAACCGCATACGTACCTTCACTCTCAAACAAATTAACGATATCTTCATATGTAGCTGTCTTGAATACATGAGGAGTTCCCGCTAAGGCCGGGTATACATTCTGAAAATAATCAAACGTGCTTACGGATGGAGAACTGCTGCCGGAAGCTTCAGCTACACCGTTTTGACCTTGGACGACCGGAAGAACCAAAAGAGATACCGCTAGCAGCAGCGACAGGATGACCTTAGACTTGAATCGTTTCATTAGGGGTTGCACCTCGATTTCTTATAATTTTCGGCACCAGCCGGGCTTGCCGCCTGATGCCGTTCAGATCTTAGCTCTTCATTATTCCGGGCAATCTTCCTCTGCCGATCCTGAAGAAGCGGGTGCAGCCGGCGGTTGGGCTTGTGGCGCAGGTGCTGATACCGTTTCAGTGGTTCCTGATGAACCAGCATTAGATTCAGAGGAGGTGCTATTTGTGCTGGATGAAGCTTTGACTACCTCTGTTGTAGAGAAGGTTATAGTCTTCTTGGCAGAAGTGGTTTGGGTGGAAGGTGCGGCTGTTGCTTTCGGTTGAGCTGATGCTGCGGGAGCATTAGCTTCCGGAGCTTTAACAGCCACTGCCGTTTGTACTGTAGAAGCCGGTTTTGGGGCTGCGGACGGACTGGATTGCGTTTTGACCAGCTGCTCCACGGCTGCATTCACCTTTGATGTTTCTGAGGCTGGTGCTGGCGCATTCAGTTCAACCTGGGTACCGGAGGTTACAACCGAAGCTGTCTCATCCGCCGCGGCGGAAGCAGCTTGCTGACTAGTGGCTTCCACCTGCGGAGCCGCACTTGCTTCAGGCTGGGCAGCCGGGGCCGTTGCTGCTACAGCCGTATCCACCGCAGTCTGGACAGCAGCCGTTACCTGTCCTTCCGGGGCGGTGGTATGACCTTGGTCTACTGCAACGACCGTTCCTGTATTCTCATCCAACAGCACGGTTTCCGGTGTTGTCTTGGTTGAGACGGCGGCATATGTCAGCACCGAGAAGGCTACGGTTGCTGTAATTACGGATATCGTGATCTTCTTCATAATTGTTATCATCCTTTCAGAAACAGCAATAAGACTTAACGCAGTACGCCGTAACGTACGCATTAAATCTCTGGCTGTCCAGTAGATTCGTCCTCTTACACCATCAACCATCAATCTTCTTCTACTTCTGCACCTGTCCGCTATTCCCCCTCCTTCATTCCACAAAAAAGAGGTCCAACAAAACGCTGTGCGCGCTTCAGTTGAACCTCCGGCTGTCCAGTGGATTCCACTATTTCCTGTGATATATGTTACATAATATTCACATAAATTGTCTTTGTCAATATTAATTTTATTATTCTTATGTATTTTGTCGGATTTATTTTTTTATCTTGAAAACCCATTGACTTTATGGTTTTTTGCGGATAGATTAATTTCATTATTCACATCAAATAAGTTGGTATTGGGAGGGTTGCAAGGAATGAACATAGACAACAATTTGCTTACGGCATTTGAAACGAACTGGTACGGTCTCGTCGTGTCGATCTTTGTATTCGGGCTGCTATTTTATTTAGCACGCAGGCGTATCGGGTTCGGGACCCGAGTAATTATCGGACTTGTAATTGGTTTAGCCGCAGGAATCTTCTTTCAGAATTTAGAATTCGAAACCAAGGCGATCACCACATTCGGCAGCATCTATGTCAGTCTGATCCGCATGCTGGTCATTCCTCTGGTGTTCGTGCTGGTCCTGAACAGCATTTCATCCTTAACCAATCTGGAGTATCTGCGCAAAATCGGATTCAAGACCTTCGCATGGTTCCTCGGAACAACAGGGGTTGCCTCCATTATTGGACTAAGCGTCGCTCTCTTGTTCAACCCCGGCCAAGGCATCCAGCAGGAAGTTCCGGCTGATTTCGCCGCCCGGGATATTCCAACCTTCACCGAGGTTATTCTGGATCTCGTGCCCTCCAACCCGGTGAATGAAGCAGCAACCGGCAAGGTTGTGCCTCTGTTGATCTTCGCTATTTTCCTGGCCGTAGCCATTATTAAGGTCGGCACCAGGAAGCCGGAAGCCGTCAAACCTGTACGTGACCTGATTGAATCTTTGACATTGGTGATGCATCAGCTCGTCAAGTTCATTATCCGATTGACCCCATATGGCGTATTCGCACTGATTGCCGGAATTACAGCCCGTTATGGCTGGGACACGCTCCAGGAATTAGGCAGCGTGATTATCGCTTCTTACGTCGCCTTGATTATTCACTTCGTCCTGGTGTTTGGCGGTTTGGTGTTACTGGTTGCCAAAGTCAATCCCATCCGGTTCTTCCGTAAAATCTATCCGACCATCGCCGTCGCTTTCACCACTCGCAGCAGCTACGCTACGCTTCCGGTCAATCTGGAGGTCATCACCAAACGGCTGCATGTATCCCCGCGTATCGCCAGCTTCGTGGCTCCTTTAGGTGCCTCCGTCAACTTTAATGGCTGTGGGGGAGTATGGCCGGCTATTGTGGCTGTATTCACCGCCCAAGTATTTGGCATTGATTTAGGTGTGACAGACTACATTACGTTAGTCTTAGTCAGCATTATCTCTTCCATTGGCGTAGCAGGCGTTCCGGGGCCAGCTGTCATCTCCACGACCGTTGTGTTGACCGCACTTGGCCTGCCGCTTGAAGGTATTGCCATCGTTGCAGGTGTTGAAGCGCTCATTGATATGGGCCGGACGGCTGTCAATGCATCCGGAACCGCCGTGACCGCCTTGCTTGTCGGTCATTCGGAAGGAGAATTCGACCGCGAAGCCTTTAACGGCAAGGACAACGAAGACGATATCCTGGCTAACGCTGTGTATTAATTCCCGGTACCTATCAAAGACCTCCGTGCCTGTTCATATTCAGGACACGGAGGTTTTGTATTGTTTATTCCAGAAGGCTGATTCTGGCCCGTTCCCTGGCGGAACGGAGGCATGTCTCAATCAGCTTCATATTTCGTACGGCATCCTCGGGCTGATACCGGGGCGTTCCCCCAAAGACCTCAGCTGCAAAGTCATCAGCTTGTCTGACATAAGGATTGGCCCCTGTTGCCTTGATGGTACGTACCTCTTCGCCTGTATATAACAGGAAGTCAGCATCCTCTTCCCGGGCGTTAAATGGCATGGGTACCTCAATCCGGCCGTCAGTGCCTGTGATCTCCAGCAGTTGACGGTTGTACGCCCACATGCCGCAGTCAAAGATCAGGCTTAAATTACCCGGAAATTCCACGAGTCCCGAAGCCATCATATCCACATGATCATGCTCCGGTGAGAACAGGGCATGAACCGTAACTGCCTCCGGCTCCATCCCGTAGATCAGTCTTGCAGCACTTAGCGGATAACAACCGACATCATATAAAGATCCGCCGCCCCAGGCTGACCGGAAACGGATATTATCCGGGTCAGAAGCATCGTTATAGGTAAACGTCCCACGGATCGACCGCAGTTCCCCGATTTCCCCGCCTGCAATGATCCCAAGCAGCTCGTGAATCCGCGGATGATGGCGGTACATAAAGGCTTCCGCCAAGTGTACCCCCGCTTTCCTGCAGGCATCCACCATCTCTGCCGCTTCCGTACTGCTGAGTGCGATCGGCTTCTCGCATAACACATGCTTGCCCGCTTCGGCTGCGCGGATGACCCATTCCCGGTGCAGGTGGTTTGGGAGGGGGATGTACACAGCGTCAATCTCCTGATCGTTCAGCAGTTCCTCATAGCTCCCGTACGGCTTGACCTCACCGAACATTGCAGCAACCTTGCTGCTCTTCTCCAATGACCGGCTGGCGACCGCCTTGATCACTCCAGTTGCCGATTCAGCAATAGCGGGCATCACGGAGCCAGTCGCAATCTGTGCACACCCCAGAATACCCCAACGAAGCTGTTTCATCTTCCGCACACACCTTTCTACATATAGACTTATAGGCAGAGAATGGGAGGATCATCCGGGCTCTGCCCTGGCTAGTTAACTCCAGTTACTGATCAGTACAGCGGTCACGAGAACCACTATACGAGCGGCACTCATCAGAACGAAATTTTTAACGGAAAGAATAAAGGTGGACGCCTTGTCTGGATTTCTGGTGAAAGCAGCAATATTTCGGCGAAGCGGGATCAGAGTCAGCAGCACCGGCAGGACGAGCAGGAGATTCACCTTGAGCACCAGCAGCACGATCAAATCGATATAAGATACATAATAGAGCAGTTTGAACAGTACAAGCGCATTCTCACGTCCGATGTAGACAGGCAAGGTGTATCTGCGGTTCTCGATATCCTCTTCAATATCACAAATATTGTTGGCCAGCATAATTCCGGCAATCCCCAGAATCGCCGGGACAGAGAACCAGAATAAATACAATACCTCGGTCAAATGGATATGCAGCTGAACCCAGCCATCCCGGATCAACAAGCTAACCACAGTGTCGTCTGTATGAATGTAAGCTGAGATGAAAATAATTACAAACCCCATAAACAATCCCGAGAACAGCTCACCCAGGGGCATTCTTGAGATAGGAATCGGCCCGAACGAATACAGAATCCCGATTAGAAAGGACAAACCCCCCAGCAGGAATACCAGCAGTCCGGTTTCGCTCACCAACGCAATCCCTCCACCGGCAGCAAGCAGCAGCAATAGGATAATCGTGGTTACAACCACACTCTCCTTCAGCTTGTGGTGAACGATTGCGTTATGCGTCTCATAGCCGTAACCATGCGTCCGGGATGCTTTTTTATAATCATAATAATTGTTAATCGCTGTAGTCGCCATGTCGAAGCTTAGAAGAGAAATGAACATGAACAGCGCACGAAGGACATAGAAATCCTCAAACCGGTACAGAGCATACAACGTCCCCAAAAGAAACGGGATCATGCTGGCCACCTTAGTCTGGATTTCAACAAATCTCAAGAAACTCCGCAGATTCACAGCCCATCACCCTTCAGACGTCGTGACAGTAATCGGCGACCACTCGGCAATAACCGTCTGTCCATGTGCGGATACACTGCCTTCCGGCGACAAATCCTTTTCCGTCATAATCCCCAGAGCAATCGTGAAGCGGTTCAACTTGACCGGCACATTAGACTCACGGCGCACTTCTCGTCCATTCACATAGAATACAGCTTCATCATTCCCCCGGTGATAGGTAATTTTGTACGTGTTAAACTCGCGGGGCTTAAAATCCGTATCTTCTTTAAAAATGCAGAAATATTTCGTCCCGCTGGTATCCGGCACCTGTACTCCCGGGAAGGGCAGCACTCCGTACACACTGGCGTATTTATCATTCCCGGCAAAAAAATCGAGCGCAGCGCCCGTGGAGAAGTCCAGCAGGTTAAGCGAAACATACCCGTCGTACAAGTCACCCGGTGCTGTCCACTGCGTCCGCGAGCGGATCTGCAGCTCAAAGCTTATTTCTCCATGCTCCGGCACTTCCACCGGCTCTGCTGAATAATACATATGCTTGGCATTATCCAGGATCTGCACCTGATGATTCTGGCGGGTAATAGCCGCGCGTACATACAAAATACCGTTGCGTACGATGACGACAGCCTCCGGCTCCCGGTAAGCCCAGAATGAGCCGTCAGGCAGGGTGAATCCACCCGTCTTCCACACTTCCCCCTCCGATAAAATCGTATGAAAATCGCCGATAACCATCTGCTTGTCCATAATATCTCTCTCTTTCTGTATTGGGTTTGGTTAAAGTAGTCCCTGGATGATCAGGGCTATTGTCATAATGGATCCGCAACGGATCGACGCCTGAAGCGAAGCTCCCATCAGTGGAAGATACGCTGGCGATGGATTGTGTGATTTCAGACCCCGGTAGACCTGAATCGGCGGTACGGCAGTTAACAGCGCAAGCAGCGCATAAACCGGAAGAACCTCCATCGCTACACAAATTACTAGTGAGGCATACGCGGCAAACAGCAGTACACGGGAGAATAGAAGCCCCTTGCGCTCTCCCCATACCACAACCAGTGTCTTTTTCCCTGCCTGACGGTCAGCCTTCCAGTGCAGGAAATGGTGATTGAAGAGCAGCAGCGTGGTCAGAAGCCCTACAGGCAGTGACAGCAGCACCGGCTTCGTACTGAACTGTCCGGTCTGAACGAAATAGGCGCCCATGACGGGCATCAGGCCAAAAGACAGGAAAATAGCCATTTCACTATAGCCTTTGCCACGGTAACCGAAGCGAAGCGGCGGGGCTACATAGAAGTAAGCGATTAGAGCGCCGCCGGCAACGAACCAGAGGACTTCGGGTCCACTGTATATGCTAAGCACCGCTCCGCAGACCACAGCTACTGAAAGCAGGCTCCAGGTCATCCAGGCGAAAATTCGTTCCGAAAGCACACCCCCGGATAAAAATCCTGAATTGGTGGTAATTATGTCAGGTGTATGTTGCGCTTCCACATCCGTTCCATTCCGGTAATCCCAAAGATCATTAACCATATTGGAGAATAAATGTGCCGCAGCAGCTCCAACAAAGGTCAGTACAAACAAAAACGGATGAAATGTTCTTTCCCAAACATAAGCCCCTGCAGCTCCGAGTACGATCGGTACAAGCATGACAGGAATGACTCCAAACCGGGATGCTTTCTTAAATAAGGTCCATTTGTCCATAGCCCAGCTTATCGCCTCCTATTATTATATGATAATAATTATCATTAAATCATTATACATCTTATTTCAAATTTTAGGGGGGTTTTACTCTGCCAAATAAGCCCTGATCATGCTACACTACATCTATAAGATGTACACATCCTGTTACGCCATATACAAGGGGAAACCTATGAATCTACGAAAGCAAATTGGTATATTTATCGCAGGCATAGCTCTGCTTGGAATGGGAGTTACGTATGTATTCATCCACCTCATTTTATTAAACCGCTTTGACAAGCTGGATGAGGCAGACCTTCGGCACAGCATGCAACACATCGTTGCTTCTTATTACGATGAACTGCTGACGATGAAGACAAGCCTGCTGAATTATTCCATGTGGGATGAGACCTCCCAATTTGTCTCCTCTGCTTCACCCGAGCAAGACAATAGCCAGAATCCCTATGTCCTAAGTAACTATGACAATGCCACATATAATAGTAATCGCTTCCATATCATTCTGCTGTTAAACAACCGTGGAGAAGCTGTGTATGGAGGCTCTTATACTTCTGAAGGAGAGACTGCTGCGCTGCCCCAGGAATTCATTAAGCTGTTGTCAAAGGCAAGCAAGCAGTCTGCACTCAAAGGCCCTTCAGACAGCCGGTCGGGAATCGTGCTTCTCGATAAAAAGCCCATGTTAATAACCTTCTTGCCAGTAGTAGAAAGCGATACTGACGAAACCATTGAAGGTACCGCTATCGCCGGCAGATGGCTTGACGAAGAGGAGATTGCAATAATCGGACGCCAAAGCCCTCTGGGTATCCACATTACTCCGATTGGTCCTGACGAAATTGAACAAAGTAAGGGCCGGCTCACCTGGACAAGATCCCGGAGCGGGAATCTCTTGAGCATGAACACGGTTATTAATGACATATTTGGGAATCCTGCAATTATTCTGTCCATGGATCAACCCCGGGCTATTTATCAAAGCGGACTTCATTCGGTCCGGAATTTCCGGCTCATTTATTTCGCAATCACCTTATTTACCAGCTTTGTCATTGTCCTTTATGTGAACCGCTCCATCCTGAAGCGAATGGCATCTTTAATCCGGAATATTCGGGCAATCAGCAGCAGCCACGACTTATCCATCCGTATTCATAGCACCGGAAAAGATGAATTTAGCGACGTGGAGCAGGAATTTAACAACATGATCTCCTCCTTGCAATCTGCGCAGGACAAGCTGAGGCTGCAGGCAACTCTCGATCCGCTAACCCAGCTTCCCAACCGCACCTATTTTTTCGTGAAGCTTAATGAAGTTATTGAGCAAGCGAAAGTAAACCATACGCTGGTTGGACTGTTATTTATAGATATTGATCATTTCAAGACAGTTAACGATAGATGGGGACATGACTACGGTGACGCCCTTCTTAAAGAAATTGCCGGACGAATCACTGGAGCCGTGGGCAATGATGGTCTGGTCTCACGCCTTGGCGGAGATGAGTTCATTATTCTGCTGACAGATATCGGAGAGAACAATCCCTTATCGGAGCATATATCCAGGCTGCTCGAAGCACTCTCCGCTCCGCATCTGATTCACGGTCATACAGTAATCAGCACAGTCAGTATCGGAGCAAGTGTGTACCCGGAGAACGGGATGAATGCAGAGTTGCTCGTCAAACACGCGGATTTGGCCATGTTTCATGTGAAGCAATCCGGGCGAAATAACTTCTTCCAATATTCAGATGCTCTGCAGGGAAGCATCCGCCGGAAGAAACTGCTTGGACAGCAATTATTGTCCGCGGTAGCCAACGGAGAATTAGAAGTTCATTATCAGCCTATACTATCCACTACCACTATGGAGATTACTAAATTGGAGGCTCTGTTGCGTTGGAACAACCCCACTTACGGCGCTGTCTCTCCAGCCGAATTCATTCCGCTGGCGGAATCCAACGGGTCTATTGTCAAGATTGGCCGCTGGGTATTTAAGCAGGTATGCAGCGACCTTTGCAGCTTTCACGAGCAGGGCTTTCTTTTGAAAGCCGCCGTCAATATCTCTGCCGTACAGCTCATGCAGCCTGAACTGCAGGATGAACTGTTACATGCCTTGAAAGAGAGTGGTCTCTCTCCGTCCTGCTTTGAACTTGAAATCACTGAAAGCGTCCTGATGTCCGGAGACAGCTTCTTTACAACCTTGCAGCTTCTCAGGGGCCATGGCTTCCGTATATCTCTGGATGACTTCGGAACGGGCTTCTCCTCCTTAAGTTATCTGCGGCGGTTCCCTGTAGATGTCATCAAGATCGATCGTTCTTTCATTACAGAAATCACCCCTGAGCAGACGGATGATACACTTGTCAAAGCGATCATCGAGCTCAGTCATAATCTTGGATTGTCTGTTGTTTCTGAAGGGGTAGAACTTGTGACACAGTTCGACATGCTACGTAATCTTGGAAGTGATGAACTGCAAGGATATTACATCAGCAGGCCATTGAGAACATCAGGAATCATTTCCTTTTTGTCACAGGATACTCCAAATTACGACAAATAATGAGCGCATCCCTTATAGGCAATTTCTCGTCAATATGATATGATAGGCAAGCTTATGGTAGCCGCATCAAGCAATGCTGTCCTTCGAGCGAACACTTTTATGAATATTGGAGGCTTTAACTTTTATGTCAGCACAACCGCAAGCTACACAATCTGTCAAACTTGTCACTGCCGACCCTAGTGCCATCGGCCTATTCGGATTGGCTATTGTCACACTGGTCGCTTCTTCCCAAAAACTCGAAATCACCACAGGCCTCAGCTACGTTCTTCCATGGGCAGTCTTCCTCGGCGCATTCGCGCAGCTCTTTGCCTGCATTCAGGATGCCAAACACAACAATACGTTCGGCATGACGGCTTTCGGAGCTTATGCCTTTTTCTGGTTCAGCATGGCCGGCAGCTGGTTGATTAAACTCGGTGTGTTTGGAGCTACTCTGGCTGATGCCATTGATCCCAAGCAACTTGGTTTCGCCTTCCTTGGCTACCTGGTATTCACACTGTTCATGACCATCGGAGCCGTGGAGACGAACAAGGTTCTGCTAACCATTTTTGTATTGATCGACTTTTTATTCCTTGGTTTAATGCTTGATTCCTTCGGAGTTGCCGCTGAATTCTTCCACAAGCTGGCTGCTGTATCCGAGTTTGCTATCGCTATTGTATCGCTTTATGGTTGTGGCGCTTCCGTATTGAACGCGCATTTCGGACGCCAGTTCCTTCCGATCGGAGCCCCGCTTCGCATCTTCAAAAAATAATGTGTTATCCGCAAGCATAAGGTGTACCGCCCCGGGTGCCGGCAACTCTGCCGTATGACCCTATTGTCCCCCCGGGACGGTATCCGCTTTTCCGAAATATACCTACCCTCAAAGATTGATACAAACCTATACATATATTTCTGAATAACGGATTTACGTGGTGTCGGCTACTTCGTGCGATACCCGTCTATCCTTTTTTTATTTTCTCGGAATTATTGAGGATTTCTCCTTGCGCATTAGCTTTAAAAATGACATGCTATACTCATCTACGACAATTCTCGACATTTTTCTGAAGGCTTGGGAAACGTTCTTTCATGTAACCGCAATTTATGTTGGTATTTTGTATATCGGAGGCAATTCATGGCTTTTATTAACAAGAAGCCTTTAACGATCATTCTCGGCTTTCTAGTCGTTCTTCAAATCTCATTGTTCTACTACTATAACTTATCGGTGAAACGAGAATACGAGTCTCTGCATGCCGATTTGTCCTCACAGGCTATCATGCTAACATCGAACATTGAAGAGAGAGTGTCGATTGTCAAAGGTGTCAGCTCATTCATACAAACGGTCGGCTTTAATGCCAATCCAGACGTCATAAATCAATATCTATCCGTTACCTACAATAATTCCAAACATCTAATGAACATCCTGGTCGCACCGAACGGCGTTATTAGCTATCTCTATCCGATTGCCGGTAATTCGGCCATTCTTAATAAAAACCTTCTGCTAGACCCTGCGCTGTCCACTCCCGGCTTGATTCAAGAAACCTTGCGGACACGGGAGATTACTGTAGACGGTCCCCGAATTCTCGTTCAAGGAAACAACGGGATGGTGATTCGGCAGGCGCTTTACCAAGGCGACACCTTTACCGGTATCGTCTCCGTCACGCTGAGCATTGATGACATTGTCAAACAGTTTCTCCTTAAGGATTCTGGGGTCTATGTCACCAAGGTGGACGGAACCTATCTTTTTGGTACGGAAGCCATCGGGACAGGTCCGCAAATCACCGTACCTATTCATTTCTATAATCAAAGCTGGAAGATGGGCATTACCGTGGACCCGCAAAAGAAATGGCTGATTCTGCGGGATACGCTGGCGATAGATTTCTCATTCCTGATCATACTGGCTTTTGTCCTATATGTACTATGGCAACAAAGCAGGTTCAACCGGGAGCTCGAACGTGTAGTCAGTATCCGCACCCGTGATCTGCGCGTATCCGAGCGCCTCTATGAGAAGCTTGCTTACTATGACAGTCTTACAGAAATCCCGAACCGCCGTTATTTCATGGATGAGTTCGACAGGCTGCTGCAGACTGCGGATCCTACCCAGACCTATACATTGTTCTTTTTCGACCTCAACAAGTTCAAGGAAATCAACGACACGCTGGGCCATTCCACAGGTGATCAAGTTATAAAAACGTTGGCTAAGCGTATCTCAGCCGGGAATTTACCTTGCCGGATGTTCGCCCGGACAGGTGGTGATGAGTTCGTGATGCTGTTCGAAGATCTTCCGCACGAGCAAATCGCTGTTATCGCCGATCAGATCAGCTCATTAATTTCCGCTACGCTGTATATTTCAGGCGCGCAGTTGAACCTGTCCACCAGTATTGGAATAGCGCTCTACCCGGAGCACTCCGAGAACAAAGAGGACCTGCTGAAATTCGCAGACATGTCGATGTATCAGGCCAAATTACAGGACGGAACCGATTATTTCCTGTTTAACTGGGAGCTCCGGGAGAAGCTTGAGCAAAAAACGATGATTGCCAAATATCTTCATTCCGCACTGGAGAACAATGAATTCGTACTTCACTACCAGCCGCAGGTGAACGCCGTCACCGGGGAAATCACCGGTCTTGAAGCACTTATTCGCTGGAATCACCCCGAGAAGGGACTGCTCGGGCCGGGATATTTCATCACTGCCGTAGAGGAAGCAGGGCTGATGATCCAGCTTACCGATTGGGTCATCCGCGAGGTGTGCAGACAGCTGTGTGATTGGCGCAACGACGGTATGAAGCCGCTGCGGACTTCGATTAATATTTCGAACAGCTGGTTCTACAACCGAAATCTGCTGGAGAATTTGTTCTCCATACTCGATCAGTACCAACTGGATAGCGATGTCCTGGAATTTGAGATTACGGAGAGCACCGCGTTACTTGAGGAGCATTATCCATTGCTCCAGCAAATGCGTGACCGCGGTATTGTCGTATCCATCGACGACTTTGGGACAAAGTATTCCTCACTTAATTACCTGAAGCACTTCCCGGTGAACAAAATTAAGATCGACCGTACATTTATCACCGGTATCGGAGTCAGCTCCATTGATGAGACGATCATCAAGTCGATGGTTTATGTTGCCTCCCAGCTCGGCTATGATCTCATTGCCGAAGGCGTGGAGACACAGGAGCAGGCCGATTTCCTGATTCAGCATGAATGCCCGCATATTCAGGGGTTCCACTTCTATAAACCGCTGCCGGCGGTTGAAATTCGCAAGCTATTCGGTTAATCGCTATAATATAAGATAAACTTACAGGTAATTTCAGAAAGGATTTTGAAGATGAATGGTTTTACTAATTCCGATCTGCTGGGAATAGCAATTTTTGCGCTGATATTAATCCTGCTTGCTTACCGTTTCATCAAAGGCATGCCTAAGGTAATTAATATCTCCGCAATGCGCAGAAGAATGCTCACCTGGTTCCAGGTTGCTCTTGTATTGACGGTCTTGCAACTAAATTTCAAGTCCGGCGACTGGGGATTCGCAGTAATCCTCGGACTCATCGTGCTGTTCACAGGAAGCATCTGGTACGCGGCACGGTATTACGATATACGGCGCCCTGCAGATCCGGAAGAAGCTGCGGCGGAGCCGGACAAACAATAACACCCATAGCTTCAGATTCGCCAAAGTTCCCGTACAGGGAACTTTTTTCTTTATCCAGCCAGAACTATCAGTTCAACCCGGGAAAAGAGAACACCCGAATACCCAAACCTTCACAGAACCATACTAAAGTCATTCCAAGAAATAACGGAGGCGGCTTATCTATGGGCAAAAAAATCAATCTGCTGATGTTCAGCGGAGAATACGATAAAGCGATGGCAGGATTAATTCTCGCCAATGCGGCGAGGGATATTGATGTGGAGGTCACGATGTTTTTTGCATTCTGGGGACTGTTTCTGGTCCGCGATCCGGAGAATATGACTCTTGAGGATAAAACGATTTATGAGAAGATCATGGATGTTGTTACACCTAAGGGCCCGGAGCAATTGCCGCTCTCGCGGATGAATTTCAGCGGACTTGGCCGGCTGATGCTGGAGGAGATGATGGAGGACCAGGGTGCACCGAAACTGATCCATTTCCTGAAAGGCGCACGCAAAAAAAACATCAAGTTCTACGCCTGCAAACTTTCGGTGGAGATTATGGGCTTTAAGCCGGAGGAGCTGCTGCCCGAAGTTGAGATAATCGAAGCTTCCGCTTACTTAAAGGACGCTCTCGACAGCGACATTCAGCTGTTCATCTAATCCTTATAGGCATTAACCTATTTCCTGAGCACAGCATATACTGAGTCCAGAAAGAAACAGCCTGGAGGGATTGCCCATGCTGAGGTTCAGCCCGGACTCTAGGGTAGAGACGCCAGCTTCACTGCAAGAGCATTTTGGATTATTCCGTGAACATACGATTGGTATCCGGCATTCGATTACGACTCCATATGGCAGAATACCGATGCTCTACGCCGACTGGACGGCAAGCGGGCGCCTGTATGAACCGATCGAGCGAAGGATGCAGGATATGTTCGGCCCCTATGTGGCTAACCCGCACACGGAGTCGAACACGACTAGCCTAACTATGACCTTAGCCTACGAAGAGGCCCGACGCATTATTAAACAGCATGTCAACGCTTCTTCGCAGGATGCCCTGCTCTTCTGCGGGTATGGCACTACAGGTGCCATCAACAAGCTGCAGCGGATTCTCGGCCTGAAATGCCCGGAATGGCTTCAGGGGGAGCCGCCTTATACTTCGCAGGACCGGCCGGTTATCTTTATCAGCCATATGGAACATCACTCCAACCTGCTGCCTTGGCAGGAGAGCATTGCCGATGTGGTCATGGTCCCTCCGGACACTAACGGACAGGTGGACCCTGAGCAGTTGGATGACCTCCTGCAGCAATATCGGCACAGGTCTTATAAATTCGGAAGCTTCACCGCGTGTTCCAATGTGACCGGTATCGAAACCCCATACCATAAACTCGCGGCAGTCATGCACCGGCATGGCGGATATTGTTTTGTGGATTTTGCTGCAAGTGCCCCCTATACGGCTATCGATATGCACCCTCCAAACCACCTTGAACGGCTCGACGCAATCTTTTTCTCCCCGCACAAATTCCTAGGCGGTCCGGGTACAGGCGGGATCCTGATCTTTAATACTGAGTTATATAGCAGCCATCTGCCGGATGAGCCTGGAGGAGGAACAGTCGTGTGGGTGAACCCTTGGGGCGGGAGACGTTATACCGGGGATATAGAAGCCCGCGAAGACGGTGGCACCCCGGGATTTCTGGGTGCCATCCGAACCGCGCTCTGCCTTAAACTGAAAGATCAAATGAATACAGATTATATAACTATCCGGGAACGCGAGCTCTGCCGAAGACTGCTGTTGGGCCTGAGCGACATACCCGGACTTCACCTTCTGGCTGCCCGGAATCAGGAGCGACTGGGCATTGTCTCCTTCACAATGGAGAATATCCATTACAATCTCGTTGTCCAGCTGCTCAATGACCGTTTCGGCATCCAAGCCCGCGGGGGCTGTTCCTGCGCCGGACCTTACGGCCATTATCTGCTCGGCATCGGCCATGAAGAATCCTTTCACATCTCAGAGTCTCTCCTCAGCGGCAACCACTCACTGAAACCAGGCTGGATCCGTCTCTCTCTGCACCCCATTATGACAGACAAAGAAATCTTTCTGATCATAATAGCTGTCCAGGAGATTGCAGCCCATATTGGAGAATGGAGCAAAGATTACAGGTACAATCCCTCCACTAACGGATGGGTTCACAAGTACGCGAAAGGTCCAAATGCGGACAACATATGCAGCTTGTTTACTCTGTAATCTGTACCAGCTCCGCAGCCTGAGCATTGGAGATGACCTGCTCTACATTTTTGCAGCCCGGAATCACACTGGTTACGGCCGGATGCCGGAGACACCACGCGAGCGCCCACTGCGCCATAGGCACATCTGCAGGCACTTCATTCGCAGCGATTTCCGCTACGGTCCGCAGCTGTTCCCGCCGCACATCCGCATTATGGTTCGCACGGACATCCCCCGCCTGGAAGACAGCGTCCGGCTTATACTTACCGCTTAAGTAGCCGCTTGCCAGCGGAACACGGGCGAGTATCCCCAGATTATGCTCTGTACAGAGCGGGAAGAGTCTCTCCTCCGGCTTCCGGTCCAGCCGGTTATATACAACCTGTATCGCCTCTGCCCCTACTTCATGTGCGGATGAGGTCTGGTGAACCCCCGGATTAGAGTTACTGATCGAGATTCCCAAGTGGCGGATTTTACCGGCCTGCACCTGTCTGTCCAGCATGCTCCACAGCTTATCATTATCAAATTCCTGATCTGTCCCGGAATGGAACTGGTACAAGTCAATATACTCGCTGCGGAGTGCACGCAAGGAATCATCCAGCTGTTTCAGTACGTCATCGGCAGACCAGAGCTGTTCCCTCAGCAGATGCCCCTCGAAATGGTGGCCGAACTTTGTCGCCACCTTCCATTCCTCACGGTTCCGGCGGGATAGATAATCCCCGATGAATCGCTCGGATAGATGATCCCCGTAGCATTCTGCCGTATCGATCAGATTAATGCCCAGCTCCCCGGCCTTGTCCAACATGGCGTCCACTTCATCCTGGGTGAAATCCTTGCCCCATTCTCCCCCGAACTGCCAGGTACCAAGACCGATTACCGATACATCCATTCCCGTACTCCCAAGCTTGCGATATTGCATGAACAGCACCTCTTTCGTTTATTAGGGATAGCCTATTTTACAATTTTCCGCTGTTCTTCTCTGCTCTGGTGAACCGGGCCTCGATCGCCTTGACGCCCCAGAGCGACAGTCCGATAAACAAGAATACATAAATAAGCTCGGCCGGGTGCCGGATAAAACGTTCCAGATCATTACCAATGTATGAGACCGCGAACACCATAATGGCTTTTCCCGCACACAGTGCAATCAGGTAAGAGCGAAGCCGCATCCCCGCAAGACCAGCCGCCATATTAATGACAACGAAAGGCCCCACCGGAAAAAGACTGAGCAAAAACACATAGCTGAAGCCGCTCTGCCTAACCCAGACCATCGCCTTCGCCACCTTGGGCCGGTTCGCCCACTTTCGCAGATAACGGTGGGAGGCGATTTTGCGGATAATCAGAAATGTGGTCAGGCAGCCGCCGATCAGCCCGATCCAGGAGTATAAAAAGCCGAGCCAAAGCCCGTAGACGGCTGCATTCAGCCCTACAATGCCGATCGTCGGAAGCGGTGGCACAAAGGATTTCATAAAAGCCAGCATAATGCCGGGAAACGGCCCGAAGGAACGGTATTGCTCCAGCATTTGCCGCAGATTGTCCTCTGTCAGCCAGGATGTGACATCCAGTACATACATAACCTGCTGCTCCTCATCATTCATCATTTTGGTGGCATTCAACACCAATTATACATCACTTTTTAGAAGCTTGTTTGACTCCCGTCACAGACAACTGAAGATGTCCCGGGGTGAGCCGGAGAACACAACGGATACACAAAAAGGACTGCGGCAGATGCCGCAGCCAGAAATGTAATGATATAGAGATGTGGTTTCAGACTACCCGTTCGCAATAAGCAGGGAAGTCACATATTTGCGCGCATCTGCCGTCAGCAGAACAAGCTCCGCAGTAGCCAGTGAGGGCTCAGCTCCGGCGAACTTTACTATCGCACCATCCAGATTCTCCTCGATAGCTTTAATGGTATAACCCCGGAACAAAAGCTCATCGATGTCCCGCTGCTCCCGGGCAAATTCTTCATATGCCGACATCAGACCACTCCTTCCCCGATCTGTATTGTGGATGGTCCCGGCGCGACTGTACCGAAACGTCTCCGCTGCAGATATTTGCCGGAGCCGGCTTTGCCGACGTACGCCTTATCGCGGATAACAAATTCACCCCGGCTGAGTACGGATACCGGCTCGCCTTTAATCTCAAAGCCCTCAAACGCATTATAGTCTACGTTCATATGGTGGGTCTCCGCCGAAATTGTCCGCTTCACATTGGGGTCAAAGATTACCAGATCGGCATCACTGCCTACGGCGATCGTACCCTTCTGCGGGAACAAACCAAACAGCTTCGCGCTGCTGGTTGCGATGATATCAACGAACTTATTCAGTGAGATCCGGCCCTTCTCCACACCCTCGGAATACAGCAGGCTGAAGCGGTCTTCAATCGTAGGTCCGCCATTCGGAATTTTGGAGAAGTCTCCAAGCCCCAGCTCCTTCTGACCCTTGAAATTGAATGAGCACTGGTCAGACCCGATAGTCTGCAGGCTACCGCTCCAGAGTGCATCCCACAGGACATCCTGGTTCCACTTCTCGCGCAGCGGAGGAGACCATACATATTTAGCTCCCTCAAAATTTGGCTTCTCTAAATCCGTCTGGTCAAGTACCAAATATTGCGGGCAGGTCTCGCCATAGACGCGCAGCCCTTTTTTGCGGGCCTCAGCAATCTTCCAGACGGCTTCCGCACAGGTCACATGCACGACATAGAGCTGGGAATCGGTCAGCTCCGTTAAATAGGCGGCACGACCGGTAGCCTCTCCTTCCAGCTCCGGCGGACGGGTCAACGCGTGGTAGATCGGATCGGTATTACCGGCAGCCAAAGCCTGCTCCACTAAATAATCAATGACATCGCCATTCTCGGCATGGACCATAACTAGCGCACCCTCGCGTTTAGCCGCTTGCAGCGTCTTGTACAAGGTGCCGTCATCCGCCTGGAGGACATTCTTATAGGCCATGAACACTTTTAGAGACGTAATACCTTCCTTCTCAATAATCTGCGGAAGCTCTTGCAGTACGGTGTCGTTAAGCTCCGAAACCATCAGGTGGAAGCTGTAATCAATTACGGCTTTATCCTGCGATTTCTCGTGCCAGGTATTTACGGCCTCCTGTAAAGGCTTGCCTTTGGACGTTAGGCAGAAATCGATAACCGTCGTCGTTCCGCCAAAGGCTGCGGCCCTGGTTCCGGTCTCGAAGTCATCCGATGTAACCGTTCCGCCAAACGGCATATCCAGATGCGTATGCGGATCTACCCCTCCGGGGAATACATAACATCCTGCCGCATCGATCACCTCCGCACCCTCCGTGTCCAGATTAAGGCCGATCGCTGTAATGATTCCGTTCTCCATGACGACGTCTCCCGTATACGTATCTGCCGCCGTAACGATAATTCCGTTCTTGATCACCTTCTTCATCCTTAGACCACCTCCGCTTCCGAATAGGAGCCATTTAACGTGCTGATTGCTTTCGAGCGCTGATTCCATGTCATCGGAGCAAGCCCGCTCTCCAGCGGAACCATATCAATGGCGCCTTCAGCAGGGCATACGATGGAACAGAGATTACAGCCTACGCAGTCCTCTTCACGCACCTGCAGGATGCTTTTACCTTCGGCATTCGTCAGCATATCAATGCACTGGTGCGAAGCGTCTTCACAAGCAATATGGCACTTGTTGCAATTGATGCAGTTCTCCTCGTTAATACGGGCAACGACTTTATAGTTCAGATCCAGATCACCCCAGTTGGAATACTTGGGCACCGATTTGCCAATCAGTTCCGTGACCGATGCCAGACCCTTCTCATCCAGATAGTTATTCAGTCCATCGATCATCTCTTCGACAATGCGGAATCCATGGTGCATCACGGCTGTACACACCTGAATACCGGTGGCACCCATAAGCATAAACTCAACGACATCCTGCCAGGTGGAGATTCCGCCAATGCCGGATATCGGTACGCCAACCGCTCTGTCGCGGGCACATTCCGCCACCATGCTCAGCGCAATCGGCTTCACCGCAGGGCCACAGTAGCCGCCATGCGCGCCTTGGCCGCCGACATGGGGAATGGTATTCCAGCTGTGAATATCGACCCCTGCTAGGCTGTTAATCGTATTGATCATACTAATCGCATCAGCTCCGCCCATGACCGCATGCCGGGCAACTACAGTAATATCTGTAATGTTCGGTGTAAGCTTCACAATAACAGGGGTTGTCGCGACTTCCTTCACCCATGTGGTCTGTGCCTGCACCAGATCAGGCTGCTGTCCGGAGGCTGCACCCATCCCGCGTTCCGCCATTCCGTGCGGACAGCCAAAGTTGAGCTCAAGCCCGTCTACACCGATGGCCTCCACACGCTTGACGATCTCATGCCAGGCTTTCTGATTCGGTTCAACCATAAGGGAAGCAATAATGGCATGATTCGGAAATCTCTTCTTTGTTTCATATATTTCCTTCAGGTTCACTTCGAGCGGACGGTCCGTAATCAGCTCGATATTGTTAAAGCCCGCAACACGCTGACCATTGAAATGGACCGCGGCAAAACGGGACGAGGTATTAATAATCGGATCGCCGAGCGTCTTCCATACCGCGCCACCCCAACCCGCTTCAAACGCCCGCTGCACCTGGTACCCCGTATTAGTCGGCGGCGCCGAGGCCAGCCAGAACGGATTAGGTGACTTGATACCTGCGAGATCAATGCTCAAATCTGCCATGATGGTTCCCTCCCTGTTTTATTAAATACCTTGATGAATTATCTATTTCAGCTTGCTGTAACTACGGTGAATCTTTGGACTTTCGGCCGCTGTTGTTCCCAGATTTATTTTATTGTTATCCTTAGCGGATTAAATCTGGCAACAAAGGCGGTCGCTATCGCTCCTACAGTTCCAAAATTCCCCTTCGTTACTTCCGCTTCATTTTTCAATTTTCAATTCATTTAAAAAAATTATTTTTATAAAAATTAAACCGCAGATCCGACCACGCTGCCCTGCTGCGGCATGAATTGCTGGACAATGGCATAGGCGGCGTCTTTACCCTGCTGCGCAGCAGATACCACCATTGCCTCCCCTTGTCCGGAACCGAAGACGATATCTCCCGCCGCATAAATCTGCGGATCGGATGTCCGATGAGTCCGTTCGTCAATCTCGACAACACCCCATGTATGGCGGAGTCCGAAGGCTTCGATGAGCGAAGTACGCCGCTGCTGCCCAATGGCCACGACCACTGCATCCACGGGCATCACGAACTCCGACCCTTCCACCGGCATGGGAACGAGGCGCCCATCCTTGCCCGTCTCTCCGGTCAGCTTCATCTGCACACATTCCAGACCAGTGACATTGCCAAGCTCATCGCCAATAATACGTTTCGGCAGGGTAAGCCAGCTGAACTCCACGCCCTCCTGCTTGGCGAACTCATATTCAAAATCATAGGCCGTCATCTCCGAGCGGGTCCGGCGGTAGACCATCTTCACATTCGCCGCTCCCAGCCGCACCGAGCAGGTAGCACCATCAATGGCTGTATTTCCAGCGCCAATCACAGCAACACGCTTGCCCATCAGTTCCAGTGTCGGAATACCCGTCTTCGTGGACTCCACCAGTTGAATGGCATCATACACGCCTGACAAACGTTCACCCTCAATGCCGAGCGGTGGAACATAACCCATCCCGGCAGCAAGTACGATGGCATCATATTCGGCTTTAAGCTCCTCGGCAGAGATATCTACACCTACCTTGACTCCTGTACGGATCTCCACGCCTAAATTCTTCACCTGCTCCACTTCCCACAGTGAGACGGATTGCGGCAGCCGGAAGGATACGATTCCATGCGTGTTCAAACCCCCGGCCAAATCCTTCGCTTCGTAGATCACGACAGAGAAGCCTTTACGGGCGAGTTCGCGCGCTGCGGATAAGCCAGCAGGACCGCCGCCGATGACAGCAATCTTTTTACCATTGGATTCACCGGATTTAAACAGCTGAACACCGCTATTCATCGCCCAGTCTGTGGCATAACGCTGGAGAAGCCCGATCTGAATCGGTGCCGAAGCATCATTCAGCACGCAAGCACCCTCACAAAGCTCTTCCGTAGGACAGACACGGGCACAGCTGGCACCCACCGGATTGGAATCCATAATGGTATAAGCGGAGCCTTTAAGATTGTCCGTGGCAATTCTTTTGATAAAAGAGGGGATGTTGATACTCGTCGGGCAGGCTTTAATGCAGGGGGCATCATAACAATAAAGGCAGCGGTTCGACTCATCTATAGCGCCCTTGCGCGTCAGACCCGGCTCGGCCTCCGCAAAATTGCGCATAAACATATCCGGCGTAAATGTAGTCAATGGAGCTTGATCTCCCATCAGCAATCCCTCCTTCAGTATTTTTCTTATCAACGCCGTGCATCGAGCCTTTCCATAGTACATACATGTTATATAATATAACACAATTACGATATATGCCTTAATTTACTGCTTACTTTACGCCTGTGGTATAGTAAGATAAAGATAATGACGGATAAAAATCACCAAGTTTGACTCAATGAGGTTATATATCCTGACATCTTATACTCAAACTATAGTCAATTCATATTTTCGTTACATTAGACATTATGTCTAATTTCAAAAGTGAATTTTTTACGCGCGAGAATGATTCGGGAATACACACAGAACGAACAGCACAAGGGATTGCGAAAAGCGAGGGGGAATAGTATGGATTGGGAGCTCGTATTTACCATTCGTGATGCATTAAAAAGACCGCTATTTACAGAAGCAGAAGTGATCGGAGGCAAAAACGGCCTGAACCGCTCCATACGCTGGGTACATGTACTGGAAAGCGCCAGCTTCGAAAGCCTGATCCATGGAGAAGAGATGATTCTAACTACAGGAATTGGCATCGGCCTCGATCTGCCAGCCGCACTTTCTTTTGTGGAAAATCTGATTCACAAGAATGCCGCCTGTCTATGCATTGAAATCGGTACCTATTTCAGCTCTGTCCCGCCTGAACTTATAGAGCTGGCTGATCGTCATGATTTCCCGCTGATTATCTTCACCCGCACAGTCCGTTTTATCGACATCACCATGGATCTTCATTCTCTCATCATCAACCGCCATCACCGGATGCTCCAGGAGCTGGAGAGTATCTCCCGCGAATTTCACCGCCTAACCCTAACCTCTCAAGGTGCACTCAAAGTACTGCAGCTTTTATGCAAAAGCACCCGGTCACAAATCGCTTTCGTGCAGCTTCAAGGGAAACCGTTGTTCTTCCCAGCACTGTCTCCGGAGGAACAAGCACCTCTGCTTCGCGCGTTCACTGCCTTCGGAGAAGAAATGGAGGGAAGCCAGCCGGACGCGGCGCCGATCTTGCGCGAATACGGGAATAAGAAGATGCTGATTAAGCCGGTGGGAGCGTTGGACCAGACTTGGGCTTATATCGTCATGATCTGCAATCACAAGCCGCAGGAATTCGACTATCTGCTGCTGGATTCCGCCTCATTGTCTATTGCACAGGAGCTGCTGCGTACACGGTACATGGAAGAGCGCAAGCTTTTTTCGGAGAACCTGTGGGTCGATGAGCTGATCAACGGCCGCATTGAGGATGATAACCGCCTGAAGAGCCTCGTCGGACCCGACTTCAATACCGTAAATGAGCTGCCTTACCGGATCTGCCTGATCGAAATCGAGAACCCGCGGGATGTACGGTGGAACAGCTCGGAGAATGATTGGGAATCCATCACCTTTCACTTGTCACTGATCCTGCGTTCCATCTTCGAGAAATATTCACTCCGTCCGCTCATCACACTGAAGAACAACCGCCTTACTGTCATTACACTGGATATCCAGTCCAAGCTCCCCGGCAAACCGAGACTGCAGCAAGCGCTGGACTCCCTTCAACACATCCGTTCCGATGAAAAACTGAAGGACCTGCATCTCATCATTGGAGTCGGCAAGTCCCATACAGGTCTCAAGCATGCCTATGCCGGCTATCAGGAAGCCGTCCAGGCCTTATCGTTATATCCCTGTTACCACAAATCCCTACTGTTCTACGATGAACTCGGCGTGTTCCAGCTGCTGCTCAGCCTGAACGACGGCAAGACGCTCCAAGCTTTTATCCGCAGCTACCTTGGACCTCTCATTGACCATGACCAGACCAAAGGGAGCGAGCTGATGCTGACCCTGCGGGTGTATCTGGACCACGACGGCTCCAAGCAGATCGCCGCCCGCAATTTGTTCATTGTCCGACAGTCGCTGTATTACCGACTGGATAAAATCACAGAGCTGCTCGGCGAGGATTTCATGTCACCGGAGAACCGGATCTCTATCCAGGTAGCACTGCGCGCCTATCAGTTCCTGTACCCCGATAAACTCACCTTGCCTAGCTCCCGCTCATTACAGATTTGAACGTGTCCACAATAAACTGCAGGTCATCATCGGTCGAAGACAGCGGCGGGGCAAAGGTCAGCACATTGTTATAGCCGGCAACCGTGTCGCCGTTTTTGCCGATAATGAGCCCTTTGGCTTTGCACTTGGCGATAATCGCCTTCACTGTATCCAGATCGGCCGGTTTCTTGCTGACCTTGTCTTCAACCAGTTCTACCCCTGTCACAAGTCCGAAACTGCGCACATCACCAACAAGCTTATGGTCCAGGAGTCCGGATAGCTCCTGGTTTAGCTTTGCCCCCAGAAGACCCGCACGTTCAACCAGCTTCTCCTGCTCCAGAATTTCAAGATTGCGGAGTGCCAACGCGCAGCACGCCGGGTTGCCGCCAAAGGTATTCACATGCCGGAAATAACCGTAGTCATCGCTGTTATCCTTGAACACTTCATAAATATCCTTACGTACGGCTGTTGCGGACAACGGCAGATAAGCACTGGTCAACCCCTTCGCCATGGTGACGATATCCGGCTTCACATTATAATTGTGATGGCCGAATTTACGCCCGGAGCGTCCGAACCCGCAAATAACCTCATCAATAATCAGCAGCACGCCATGCTTGCGGCAGATTTCCTGTACCCGGTCAAGATACACCTGGTGCGGCACGATCACGCCGCCGCCTGTGATGACCGGCTCCATAATAACCGCAGCTACCGTCTCTACGCCTTCCCAAATGATCGTATCCTCGATCGCCTGCGCACACTGCAGATTGAATTCCTCCACCGTCATCCCGGCAGGACGCCGGTAGCTGTCCGGCGGGGCGACATGCAGGAACCCGCCGCTGAGCGGCTCATATTTATATTTCCGCTGCGCCTGGCCCGTGGCCGATAAGGCCCCAAGCGAGCTGCCATGATATCCCCGGTAGCGGGCAATGAATTTATGGCGGTAATGCTGCCCGATCTGCTGCTGATACTGGCGGGCCATTTTGAAGGCGGCTTCATTCGCTTCCGACCCGCTGTTGGAGAAGAAGATCACATAATCATCGCCCAGCCATTCATTCAGCTTCTCCGCGAGCGCAATCGCCGGTTCATGGCTCTGGGTCAGCGGGAAATAAGGCAAGGTCAGCAGCTGATTGTAGGCCGCCTCAGCCAACTCCTTCCGCCCGTATCCCACATTGACGCACCACAGCCCGGACATCCCGTCCAGAAACCGGTTCCCGTGAACGTCGGTAACCCACGAACCGTTCGCGGAAGCTGCAATCATCGGCGGATTCGCCTCACTGTAAGGGGTGATATTATGCCATAAATATTTCTGATCCTTGGCGACGAGCAGCTCATTGTCAGATCCTGTACTTTGCAAGGCACTCTCTCCTCTCAAACTCCATTTAGTGATAAACTCAGTACCGCCGGGTCGTAGGACCTTCAGTCTCTGCACTCCTAGAAGAGCCTCAATACCGTGCGGTCACCATCTTCTTGCGGGTATAGAACTCTACCCCGTCACGGCCATTGGCATGCAGATCGCCATAGAACGACTTCTTGTAGCCCGAGAAAGGGAAGAAAGCCATTGGTGCAGGCACACCCAGGTTCACGCCCAGCATGCCCGCATCAATCTCTTCCCGGAATTCCCGGATGGCACTTGCACTGTCTGTATAGATGCAGGCCCCGTTCGCGAACGGCGACCGGTTCGTCACAGCTATAGCCTCGTCGAGGTTTTTGACGCGGACGACTGCCAGCACCGGCGCGAAGATCTCATCCTTCCAGATCACCATCTCCGGGGTCACATGATCAAATATCGTCGGCCCGATAAAATAGCCGCTGCCAGCTGTTGCCTGATCCTTCCTCCCATCCCGCACCAGTACAGCATTCTCGCGTTCACCAGTCTCGATATACATCAATGTCCGCTCCTTGTTTGACTGGCGGATGACCGGACCGAGAAATACGCCCGGCTCCAGACCGTTGCCGATTTTCAGTTCATCGGCGGCCGTCTTCAGCCGTTCCACCAGTTCATCAGCGATAGTCTCGTGGACTACCACCACGGAGCAGGCCATGCAGCGTTCCCCGGCAGAGCCGAAGGCCGCAGACACTATATTCCTCACGGCATTGTCCAGATCGGCATCCGGAAGTACAATGGAATGATTTTTAGCACCAGCCAGCGCCTGCACTCTTTTGCCATGCGAGGTTCCGGTCTTGTATACGTACTCTGCCACCGGCTGTGACCCGACAAAGGAAATCGCCTTAACGTCCTCATGCTCCAGCAGGCCGTTCACCACATCATGCGCGCCGTGTACGATATTCAGCACCCCGGGCGGAAACCCCGCCTCCGCGAACAGCTCCCCGAGCCGGTTCACGAGCAGCGGCGTACGTTCGGAAGGCTTCAGGATAAAGGTATTCCCGCAGGCAATCGCCAGCGGAAACATCCAGCAGGGCACCATCATCGGGAAGTTGAAGGGTGCGATGCCGCCAATAACGCCCAGAGGATACCGGTACATCCCCGATTCCACTCCGGTAGCGATGTCTGGCAGCTGGCTGCCCATCATCAGCGTTGGAACGCCCGCCGCAAACTCTACACACTCAATCCCACGCTGCACTTCGCCATAGGCTTCCTCCAGGCTTTTGCCGTTCTCCAGCGTAATTAACTCCGCCAGCTCATTCCAATGCTCGATCAGCAGCTGCTGATACCGGAAGAAGTAACGGGCACGCCGCGGTACAGCTACTCTTTTCCACGACTCAAATGCCAGACTTGCAGCCTGAACTGCGAAATCCAGCTCTTCACGTCCGGAGATCGGCACAAAGCCAAGCACCTCGCCCGTCGCCGGGTTATATACTTTCTCATCTCTCCCCGAGGAAGATTCCACCCAGACTCCGCCTACGAAATTCTTGATTCGCTCCGCATGTGTTACCAGTAAAGACATCCCAGCACCTCTCTTCTTCCGCTCTTGTACATATGCACCCTTGAGAACAGAGATGACCGCCAAAATGACGGCCATCCCTTGAATCCTATGCTCCGCTACACTATTACTTGCTGGCCATTTCCACGATCTCGTTCGTATAGGCCTCATCTACCTTGGAAGCCGTTTTAATTACACCAAACTTCAGAGCAATATCAGCGGTCTGCTGGAAGGCAGCAGCATCGGTGTACCCCATCTTCGCAGCGTCAAAGCCTTCCGGCTGAATCAGCTTAGCGACCTCATTCATCATCGTCAGCTGATGCTCTTTGGTGGTGCTGCCCGCTTCCGCCAGCTTCATTACACTATCTACAGCGGCTTCAGGATCGGCGATGGCATCCTTCCAGCCCTTCAGAGAAGCGCGGACAAATTTCGCTGCCGTCTCTTTGTTCTCTGCCAGCCAATCCTTGTTGGCAAAAAGGTTATCCTCGAGCATCGCCACACCCTCGGCATTCATGTCAATCACATTCAGATCGGCTGCCGGTATACCCGATTCCAGCACAACCTGATACTCGTTGTAGGTCATAGCCGAAGCCGCATCCAGCTCTCCGCCCAGGAATTGGTCCATCGTAAAGCCTTGCTTCGTAAAATTCAGATCCTTGTTCGAATCGAGCTTATATTTATCGAATAAAGCTAAGATTTCGAATTCATTGCCGCCCATCCAGTTGCCGACCTTTTTGCCTTTCAGATCAGCGGGCGTGCTAATTCCGGCATCTTTCTTCGATACGAGCACAAGTCCGCTCTTCTGGAAGATTTGCGCGATCTGTACCAGCGGCATCTCCTGCTCCTGACTGGTCAAGAGACTCGCCACCCAATCCACACCGATATCGGCAGAACCGCCAGCCACCTGTTGCTCCGGCACAATATCCGGACCGCCCGGAAGAATCTCCACATTCAGACCTTCTTCAGCGTAGTAACCTTTCTCCTGAGCCACAAAATACCCGGCGAACTGCGCCTGCGGCACCCATTTCAACTGAAGCTTAACGGTTACCGGATCAGCAGCAGGCTCAGTTGTCGCTTCGGCAGCAGGTTCCGTAGTGGCATTTGCCGCAGCAGGTTCGTTAGTCGGAGCCGCATTGTTATTGTTATTCCCTCCGCATCCGGCAACTACTGTCATCACGAGCATCATCAGCAGTACAAGAAGCACCATCCCACGAGACTTGCGGTTTCTAAGATTCATCAATTAACTCCCCCTACCGGTTTTTTTGTCTTTACGTAAAACGCACAGTATGGCTGATATCATGGTGTCTATGCAAACGGCTGCGGAGTTTGGAGTCGGTAACGCCGCGGCATTGTGTACCCGTGAGCACACAGCGCAGCCGTCCCTTCCTCCACCCGCTGCAGCCGGATGTAATGATTTCATGTCCTTGCAGAGGAATGCCACTTAATAAAGATTTTCTCCAGCCGCTCCACCACGAGGTAGAAGAGGACACCGGCAATAGCCGCCAGCACAATGCAGGACCAGCCCAGCGGCATCTTTGCGACCTTGATCGAGTTAGAGAGGAGATAACCCAGCCCCCGGGAGGAGAAGAAAAATTCTCCGACGATGGCCCCGATCATACTAGCGGTGGCGTTGATCTTCAGCGCAGTAAAGACGTAAGGCAGGCTGTTCTGAATCCGCAAATAGCGGAACACCTTCGGCTTGCTTGCTGCGTAGGAATGCATCAGATCCAGCGCGAGCGGGTCAATGGCTGCCATTCCCTTATAGGCATTGATAGACATCGCCGCCATAGTTGTGGCAGTAACGATCGCAATCCGCGAGCCGATGCCATCACTGAACCACAGATTCATAATCGGAGCCAGTGCGACGATAGGAACCGCGTTCAGGGCAGCCACTAGCGTCAGGCTTCCGCCACCCCACCGGGGCCAGGCCGTAGCAGCCAACGCGATCAGGAATCCAATAGCCGAACCTGCAAGCATTCCCAGCACCGCTTCCGTTAAGGTGTAGCCCGTATAGGACAACAGGAGGCTGAAATTCTCCTGCATCGACTCCCAAATGGCGGAAGGCAGCGGAAGCTGGTATTTCTTCAGATCAAAAAGCTTGTGAAAGACCTGGAATTCCCATAAGGCGAGGAAGAGGATTCCAGCGAGCAGCGGCAGCCAGATGCCGGGATTCAGCCATTTGGCCAGCACTCCCTTCTTACCAGGCTTGCCTGATTTCGCCTTGACTCCCAGCTCCATTCCTTCTCTTCCCTCCACTGTAGAGGAACGGCGGACACCTTCAGGATCAGGAGAAGGCAGGTAGGCCGTTTCGCGGACAGTATTACTATCCATCAGCGGCTCCCTCCTTTCGGGCGGAATTCCGGCTGCCAAGGCGCCACCGCGCGTTCAATGAGACTCATCAGCCAGTAGCTGATCATACCGAGAAGTGCGCCGACAAGCACTGTAGACCAGAACATGTAGGTGTGCGAGGGGCCGTAATAAAGATTGCGCAGCATAATTACGCCAATGCCATGCTGGGCGCCCATTAGTTCAACGAGAATCGCACCCGTGACAGCAAGGGGAGCCGCGATCTTCAGTCCGCTGAACAATCCCGGCAGGGATGCCGGCAAGCGCAGCTTCCAGTACACCGCCCATGGTTTAGCAGCGTAGGAATGCATCAGCTCCAGCGCTGAAGGATCTACACTCCGTAGACCACGCAGCATGTTAAGAGAGACCGGGAAGAAGGTTATATAACCCGAGATAATAATGCGCGAGATCTGCTCATCGCGAACAATCCCGTAAATGATGGGGGCCAGCCCCAGAATGGGAATCATCTGCGAGGCAACGGCATAAGGGAAGGTGAGCTTCTCAATAATTCTTGAAACACTCATCAGAATGGCCAGCAGAACTCCGGCAGCCGCACCAAGGAGGAAGCCTACACCAGCGCTGCTGAAGGTAGCACCACCTTCTTTCAGCAGCGTACCTCCATATTGCCAGAAGGTGGATATGACCTCATGCACATAGGGTAGCTTGGACTGGGCGAGCGGAGCGTGCCATACCTCCAGCAACAGCCAGGATACCACCTCCCAAATGACCAGCAGTCCGAAGACCCATACCAGAAGCGGCAGCAGGCGGTTTCGAATAAACAAGCTATTCCCTTTCATCGCTACACCCCTTCGAAGCTGTCGCGGATGCGGGAGATCAGTTCATAGAATTGCGGGCTGTTCCGCATCTCTGCAGTACGCGGACGCGGGAGAGGAATATCAACAACAGCAGACAGGCGCCCCGGATGCGGGGATAAGACAAACACCCGGTCAGAAAGGAAGATGGACTCCGGAATGCTGTGGGTAACAAAGACAATCGTGTTCTGAACCTTGTTCCAGACGGACAGCAACTCTTCATTCAACCGCTCGCGGGTAAACTCATCCAGTGCGGAGAACGGTTCATCCATGAGCAGAATCTCAGGCTCCATGGACAAAGCTCTGGCAATGGCCACCCGCTGCTGCATGCCTCCGCTGAGCTGCCACGGGTATTTATCCGCAAAGCCCTGCAATCCGACCAAATCAAGCAGCTCCAGCGCTTTATCCTCCCGGACCGACTTTTTGACACCTGTCATCTCCAGCGGGAGCGTGATATTGTCTTTGACCTTCCGCCAGTCATAAAGCACAGGGCTTTGAAAGACGATGCCATACTTTTGAGCCAATCGCGCTTCCTTTGCGCTTTTCCCGGCAACCGTGAGATTACCTCCCGTCGGCTCAATCAGATCTGCCATCAGCCGGAGCAGCGTCGTCTTGCCACAACCGGAAGGCCCCAGCAGCGAGACAAACTCCCCTTTGGCGATATTCAGACTGACCTGATGAAGCGCAAGAACATCAGCCGTTTCCGTCATATACCTCATTTCAATATTCTCCAGTTGAATTTCAGGAATTTCATTCATAATAGTCGACATCTCTTTTCCCCCTATTCCTGAATTAGTTTTATTTAATGTTATATTTCATTACACAAAATGCTGAATTTGCACTTAACCGAAATACCCGTGTAGCTTTAACTAACATGTTACACTGTGCACTTCCCACTCACACTAGACAAAGAGTAAAATACCTCATGCTAATTTCCGTCATTTTGTCTAGCGGTCATGTAGATTATGTTCAAAATGCGACGAAGAACGGATATGCAGGTAAGATTACTTTCCACGCTATCGGGCAAAACACTGGAGGAAATCAGATTCTGCAAGCCTATAGTCATGCATGTATGCCTGTTATCGAATTAAAAACTCCCCTTCCGCGTTCATATCAACCTGCGGAAGGGGAGTCCATGTACTATTTTAACTACGGATCTGTTTATTCAAATACCTTTGACAAAGACCTGCCTGCAGATCAGCATTCTGCTGAAATCACACCCCGGCCATAAAATATTCCAGGCCTTGTTCCAGGTCCTTCGGTAGCTCATCAAGCTTTAAGTAGGCCTTGAGTTCAAGGATAACCCGGTCGCGGTCGCGCCCGAACACATCCACAATACGGGCAAGCCGTTCCCAGGCGTCCAGATCCTTCCTGAAATCTTCTTCATTCATTGGAATACCATGCGATTCCACGTACCACTCTGCACGATAACCATACGCCCGGGCGAGCAGACCCAGGAAGCCGGTGCTGCTGTATTTGCGCGGACCGCCGTACACGGAAGGGCCTAACGCATCACCCAGGAATAATATCTGTTCCTCCTTCACATACAAGAAACAGGAATCGCCTGAATGGTCACCACCCACATGGACAAGCTCACAGGAGATGCCGCCCAGATCAATACTGATTCGATCCCGGAAAAGGATGTCAGGCTCAACTACACGAATGGAACGATTCTCGCCATATTCCAAAGCAATATGCGCAACACTTTGTTCACTGATTACACCTTCCCCCGCTAACCTGTTAAGGCTCTCATCAGACCCGTCCAGTCCGGCTAAGGCACCCAGGGCTTGGGCAGTCCCCTCATGGGCTACCACCGGTATATCCCAGGCCGACATCCCAAAGGTATGGTCCCAGTGCCAATGGGTCAATGCTAGAATATCCGGTTGCCTGAACCCTCTCCGGTTCAATTCCTGCCGGAACAGCTCTGCATGCACAGGAGAATTACCCGCATCCATTAGAAGTGTACGCCGCTCCCCCATTATTGCCGAGAGTATTGGACGATCCGTCTCATGCTCGGCGTGCATCATAAATACGTGTGGACTAAGCTGCTGAAACTTGTGCTCCATATTTAGCTCTCCTTTATCCTCGTTAGTTTCATGTTGCATTAATATGACAGATTAATCAACTGCCCCTGTTTTTCAGGGGTGTCTTTCCGTTTAATAAGAGATAGCTGAACCTGTATCGGATCACGAGAACTGAGGAAGGAGGGATGCATGTGATCAAAATAGGACTGACCGGCTTCAGCGATCACGAGGAGCTGTACGGCAAGATCAAACCTGCCGAGCGGCTGCCTACCTACAGCGCCCATTTCACCATCGTGGAGATTGACAGCTCTTTCTATGCCGTTCAACCGGTCCGCAATTATGTGAAATGGGTAAGTCAGACACCCGAAGACTTTCATTTTATCGTCAAAGCTTATCAGGGCATGACCGGGCATCTTCGCGGCAAGAGAAACTATTTCGATACCAAAGAGGACATGTTCAAAGCCTTCCATATCTCGATCGAGCCCGTAATCAGCGCAGGCAAACTTTCCATGGTTCTCTTCCAATTCCCGCCCTGGTTTGACTGCACCCGGCAGAATGTGGAGATCCTGCAAGAGACAAGAGAATGGATGCTGGACGTACCCTGCGCACTGGAGTTCCGCAACAGCAGCTGGTACAGCCCCGAATTCGAGGCCAAGACACTTCAGCTCATGGAACGGGAGGGTTGGATTCATACCGTTGTGGATGAACCACAAGCCGGACCCGGCACGGTACCTATTATTCCGACAGCGACATCGCCGGAGATCACCTACGTGCGAATGCACGGCCGCAATGCCAAGGGCTGGCATCAGAGCAGCCACCCGGAATGGCGTAAGCTTCGATATTTGTACCGTTACAGCACCGAGGAACTGGGAGAGTGGCGCGATCGCCTGCTGCTGCTTGAGAAATCCTCCAAAAATATTTATGTCGTGTTTAACAATAACTCAGGCGGCGATGCTACTGATAATGCCAAAGAGCTGCAAGCCATGTTAGGCCAAGAGGACCGCGGAACCGCTCCGCTGCAGCTGGAACTTTTTTGAACCATACTATCCTATTTACATAGGGTTGCCTGAAGGAGGCCGCAATAATATGAAACGTAACCATACGATGATGCAATTTTTCGAGTGGCATTTGCCTGCTGACGGGAATCACTGGAAGTTATTAAGCCAAATGGCGCCGGAGCTGAAGGCTTCCGGAATCGATTCGGTCTGGGTCCCGCCGGTAACTAAAGCCGTGTCTGGAGAAGACACCGGATATGGGGTTTATGACTTGTATGACCTTGGCGAATTTGACCAGAAGGGTACAGTCCGCACCAAATACGGAACAAAGCAGGAATTGATCGAAGCCATTGCCGAATGTCAGAAAAACGGTATCGCCGTCTACGTTGATCTTGTAATGAACCACAAGGCCGGAGCCGATGAAACCGAAGTGTTCCAGGTCATTGAGGTCGATCCCCACGACCGGACCAAGGAAATTTCCGAACCGTTCGAAATTGAGGGCTGGACGAAGTTCACCTTCCCGGGCCGGGGAGACGAATACTCCTCCTTCAAGTGGGATTTCAACCACTTCAACGGCACTGACTACGATGCCAAAGGAGCCCGCAGCGGCGTCTTCCGGATTGCAGGAGAGAACAAGACCTGGAACGAGAATGTAGACAGTGAATTCGGCAACTATGATTATCTGATGTTCGCTAACATCGACTACAGTCATCCGGACGTACGGAGAGAAATGATGGATTGGGGCAAATGGCTGGTGGATACGCTGCAGTGCAGCGGCTACCGCCTCGATGCCATCAAGCATATCAACCATGATTTCATCAAGGAATTCACGGCAGAGATGACCAAGAAACGCGGTGAGGACTTCTACATTGTCGGGGAATTCTGGAATCCTAATCTGGAGGCCTGCCGCGAGTTTCTGAATACCGTGGATTACCAAATCGATTTATTCGACGTCTCGCTGCATTATAAGCTGTATTCCGCTTCTCTCGCAGGAAGAGATTTCAACTTGTCACAGATATTCAATGATACTCTGGTCCAGACACATCCGTCCAATGCCGTTACTTTCGTAGACAATCACGACTCCCAGCCGCATGAAGCGCTTGAGTCCTGGGTAGGCGACTGGTTCAAACCAAGCGCCTATGCGCTGATTCTGCTCCGCAGGGATGGGTATCCCGTGGTCTTCTACGGCGACTACTATGGAATTGGTGGTCCCGAACCTATCGAGAGTAAAAAGTCTGTCATCGACCCGCTGCTCTCCGCCCGTTATCACAAGGCATACGGCGAACAAACGGACTATTTCGATCATCCTAATACGATCGGCTGGATTCGCAGCGGAGTAGAAGAATTCAAAAGCTCCGGCTGTGCGGTCGTGATCTCAAATGGCGATGACGGTGAGAAGCGAATGTTCGCAGGTGAGCACCGGGCCGGTGAAGTCTGGACTGACATGACCGGGAACCGAGAAGAAGAAATCACGATTGGTGAGGACGGCTGGGCCACATTTACCGTTAAAGGCGGCAGTGTTTCTGTGTGGGCTCTTCCGGATCACGTCTAGGAAGAACTACGGCAATGGGTCATCCAAAAAAAGACGCCCTTATGATGCTCAGGGCGTCTTTTTACAAGCTCCCCTGGGTACCGAGCACGGGGCTCCGGTTATCCAGGGAAGTTTATTTTTCGATCCAGATCAGATCGTCAGCCCCGCATCACACGATACCGACTTGGCTGATTCTCTGAATAACCGCGTTTAGTAAGGTCCTCTGATATGCTGTGCAACCTGCTCGCGGTAGAACGTTTCGAGCTTCTCTTTGTCCGCAGCACTAAAGGAAGGTACCTCGGCCGCGCCAAGGTTATCGTTAACCTGCGATTCATTCTTGAAGCCCGGGATGATGCAGCTAACCTCCGGATGATCCAGTATCCAGCGCATGGACGCCCGGGCCATATCTCCCCGTCCTTCGGATATCCATCTCAGTTCCTCTGCCAGCTCCACACCCTTGGCAAAAGGCAGTCCGGCGAAGGTCTCTCCTACGTTAAACTGCTCCCCATTCGCATTGAAATTGCGGTGGTCATCGGCAGCAAACGTGCTGTTTGCCGAGAACTTGCCTGTCAGCAGCCCGCTGGCCAGCGGCAGTCTGACCAGGATACCCGTTCCGTTCGCTTTCGCCTGCGGCAGCAGCTCTGCAGCTGGTTTTTGACGGAACAGATTGAAGATAACCTGCAGCGCCTTGACTCCTGGTACTCCTAAACAGAACAACCCTTCTTCTACGGTCTCCACGCTTACGCCGTAATGGCGGATTTTACCCTCAGCCTGCAGCTTGTCCAGCACCTCAAATACCCGGCCATCCTTCAGAATCTCAAGCGGCGGGCAATGAATCTGATACAGATCGATAGCTTCGCGCTCCAGCCGCTTCAAGCTTTGCTCACAATACTGTCTGACTGACTCCTCCGAATAAGTGCTGTAATCATGGATATCTCCGGCACGGCAAAACTTGGTAGCAATATGTACGGTATCCTCTTTACCCTTGGTCGCCTGAGCCAGCAGCTTCTCTGCATGTCCCCCGCCGTAAACATCAGCTGTATCAAAAAAATTAACGCCGCTATCCATGGCTTTCGCAAGACCTTTAAGCGCTTCGGTGTCGCTGGAAGCTCCCCAACTGCCACCGATGGCCCATGTGCCGAAACTAACTTCACTTATCGATATTCCTGTATCCCCGAGCTGACGGTAATTCATCTCTCATCCTCCTGTTATTGAACGTTCGCAAGATAATTAAAGCGTATACAAAAATGAACCCTAATGCAAGATGCAGAGGATTCCGGGATGTATAGGGAGTGTGCTAGGGTTAAGCAACAACGTAAAAAGTGCCCCGGCACCCTATTATAAGGTTTGCGGAGCACTCACATTTAGATTCGAATATCAAATCGGCCTTCACTGTTTGTTGTTGCTGAACCTATTTCCGCAGGACTGGCTGCGGTAAGCGGTTTGCCCCCGGGAGGTGGTGGTGGCGGAGCCTGCTGTGCCGCAGCACTCTCAGAAGATGAATTCTTACTCTTCTCAGCGATCTGCGCCTCCAGTGTTTTAATCTGCTGTTCGATCTGTTTCTTTTTGGCTTCCTTTGCCTTGTCACTGTCTTTACTGGAATCAACCTTCTCCAGATCTGCCTTCAGCTTGGTCAGTTGCTTCTCCAGCAAATCTGTTTCGCTTGTGCCGGATGATGCTGAAATATAAGCAGCAGCGTTTGTACCGGAAATCGACGATATGCTCATGGTTGTCCCTCCTTCCATACTCCAATATAGAGCCTAAAGGAGCCGGATACGTTAAAACCCGCTGAAAGTTTGCTGAAAGCAAAGAGAGACTATACTGTGCTTACGTCCGGGTACGGTCTTTACGGTTCACTAAAGTCACACTGAGCAGAATAATAGCCAGTCCAATCACGGTGTTCACATACAGAGACTCCTTCAGGAAAAGAACCCCCCACAGGATGCCGAATATCGGAACGAGGAACGTTACCGTAACTGTCTTGACCGCACCGACATTCCGGATCAGCCGGAAATAAATCAGATAGGCTACCGAGGTGCAGAGCAGAGACAATCCGGCTACGGAGTAGACCGCTGGGGCAGACGGAAGCTCATGCGGCGCAAAGATTACCGCCAGCGGCAGCAGCACAATACTGGCTCCAAGCTGTTGTCCGATGGCAAGCGTAAGCGGCTCTACGCCTTTGCCCGCATGCGAAGCATATAGACCGCCGAAGCCATAGGACAAGGCTGCGCCTAGCGAGAAAATAACCGAATATAGAATAGCTCCCTCCAGAGGCACAGGACTAAAACCGACCAGAACTGCCACACCGGCCAGCCCGGTAATCAGTCCCGCGCTCTTGACCAGCCCGGGCTTCCCCTGCCCGATACCCCAAGCAGCCAAAGCCGTGAACATCGGTGTTGTGGCATTAAGAATAGCTGCCAGCGATGCATTCAGATGCAGCTCTGCCATACAGATCAGCGTGAAGGGCAGTGCGGCATTCAGTGCGCCCAGAATCAGAAAGGCCTTCCAGTGGCGCAGAATTTGCGGCTTAATTCCCCGAAGGAAGGCGTAGAGCAGCAGTGCAGCCGCTGCTAGACTCACACGCAGTTCTGTCGTAAAGACCGGACCAAAAACCGGAGAAGCGATTCTCATGAATAAAAAAGAGGCTCCCCAAATGAGTGCCAGCAGCAATAATGCCGCCATATCCTTGCGGGCCATATCAGGATCTTCCTCCTCTTACAAGCAGAGTGTAGGCACCGATCGAGCACAGCCCCGCTGAAGCCATAACCAATGCCATGGGAAGAGCCGTCTCTCCGCTGCCAAGACCCACAAGCGGGGCTACACAACCTCCGAGCAGCAGCGGAAGCAAGCCGAGCAGCGCAGCAGCACTGCCTGCGGTTTCACCTTGATCCTGCATCGCCAGCGAGAAGCTGGTGGTACCGACCATGCCCACGCTCGAAACGACCGCAAACAGGCAGATCAGAAGCAGCGCAAGGCCGCCTCCGGCAGCAACTGTAACCAGGAGTAATACGGCACCTGTCGCACACAGCAGGAGACCGCTAAGCAGCAGCCTGCGTTCGCCCACCTTCACCGATAATCTGCCGGCGATTTGACCGGTCAGAATAATCCCGAGTCCGTTCATGGCAAAGATCAGGCTGTACATCTGCGGCGTAACGCCGTAAATATTCTGAAGGACAAAAGAGGAACCCGAGATGTAGGCGAACATGGCAGCGGTGACGAACCCCTGCGACAAGGCAAAACCCATAAATTTGCGGTTTCCGAGCAGCGTTCCGAATGTCCTCACCGTACCCATCAGTCCACTGCTGGACCGTCGTTCCTTCGGCAGAGTCTCAGGCAAACGCAGAAGTATGGTAGCGAAGAAGAGAAAGCCTGCCACGCACAGCACTACGAATACGCCCTGCCATGTGGTCCATCTCAGCAATTGTCCACCGATAACAGGGGCGAGTATCGGACCTAACCCGTTCACGATCATGAGTAGAGAAAAGAACCGGGTCAGCTCAGAGCCCGAATACAAATCCCTGGCCGCTGCACGGGAAATGACTACGCCTACCGAACCGGAGAGACCCTGAATCAGCCGTAAGGCTACCAGAACCCCAACCGAAGGGGCAAAGGCGCATAGCAACGAGGATATGGCATAGATCATCATTCCGACCAGCAGCGGACGGCGGCGCCCATAGACATCGCTCAGTGGCCCTGCCACCAGCTGCCCAAGGGCCAGTCCCATCAAAAAGAAGGTCAAGCTAAGCTGTACGAAGGAAGCCCTCGTATCAAAATATGTGCCGAGAGCAGGCAGCGCCGGTAAATACATATCAATGGACAAGGGCCCGATGGCGGAAAGTGCCCCCAGAATTACGGCCAGCTGCAATCTTTTGCCCCGTGAGGGCTTCGCTGCGCCAGCGGCATTGCTGTCATTCAAATTCTTGATCATGAGGCTTACGTCAACCTTTCCGGAACAACCTGACGGCCGTTTTATATTCTTTTCATACTACATGAAGAGAAGTGAAGGGTTCAATCCTTTTTTTACCAGACAATCCGCCGAAACATTCTGAAAGGAGCTGCGGGCTCCTGATTAGGCAAAAGCAAAAACCCGCAGAATCGGAACTGAAAAGCGTCCGTTTCTGCGGGTCTTATTTCATTTATATTTTTATGGAAAATAAGGATTTTACTGTGTACTCAGCGGCTCGACCATATCATCACGGTTATTTATGCTGCAGCCAAAGTCTTGCCGCTTCGGCCTCCGCAGTGCTCAGCCTGTGCCCCTGATTGCCCCAGTGGGTGGTCACCTCAGCTCCCGCCCCTTGCAGCAGCTCCTCCAGCTCCCGGGTCTCCTCCTGCGAGATAAGCGGGTCGTTCAGTCCGGCCCCGATGAAGACAGACACTTCGCTTAGGGAGGGAAGCTCCAATCCCCGTAGCGGAACCATAGGGTGCAGCAGCACTGCCGAGCGGAAGACCTCCTTGTAATGAAACAGCAGGCTTCCGGCGATATTGGCGCCGTTGGAATACCCCACTGCGGTTAAACGCTCGGTATCGAAGCCGTATTTAATTGCTGCCTCATCCAGGAAGTTCTTCACCTCATGCGTACGGTAGATCAGGTCTGCCTCATCAAATACACCCTCGGAGAGCCGCCGGAAGAACCGGGGCATGCCATTCTCTAGAACATTGCCCCGGATGCCGAGTACGGAGGAGCCGGGAGACAGCATCTCCGCAAGCGGCAGCAGATCATGTTCATTGCCTCCGGTACCGTGGAATAATACGAGTACTGGCTTGCTCTTATCCGTGCCTTCCCGGAATACATGGATCATCCTTGCTTCACCTCGACTTCACGGATTTCAAAAGGGCTCAGATTGGCTTCAATATCCTTGCGGTGCGGTTCATACCATGCCGGAAGCATCAGCTTGCCGCCCAGTGCTTCTGGAGCTTCATCGCGGGCAAAGCCCGGAGGGTCCGTGGCAATTTCAAAGAGAATTCCGCCTTCCTCACGGAAGTAAATGGCGTTGAAGTACTGGCGATCTTGAACAGGAGTCGGCTGATAACCGTGGCCTTGTACTTGGCGGCTCCACTCCAGTTGCTCGGCATCGTCTTTGGCCCGCCACGCAATATGGTGAACCGTTCCTGTGCCTCCCGAGCCATGCGGCACCGGCTCTGCCTTCAGATCAATGATATTGCCAAGATCCGCTGAGGTTCTATAGCGGATATACCCATCGCCTTCAGCAACACGCTCCATGCCAAGTGTACGGCTGAGTGTATCTGCCGTGTGCTGCGGATTCGTGCTGTACAGTACAGCGCCGCCAAAGCCTTTAATGGCATGCTCAGCAGGAATTCCGGCGAAAGTCCAGCTGCTTGGCGCACCTTCCTCACGCTCAACAAGCTCAATCCGCAGCCCGTCATAGTCGGCAAAGGACAGATAATTTTCCGAAATACGGGTTACCTTAGTTACCGGGATGCTATAAGCCGCCAGTCGCTGCTCCCAAAAGGCCAGAGAACCCGGGGACACCGCATAAGTCGTTACCCCAACCTGACCGCCGCCGATTCTTCCTTTACGCCCGGTTGACCAGGGAAAGAACGTAATGATTGTACCCGGCGCGCCGCTTTCATTACCGAAATAGAGATGATATACCTCAGGAGCGTCAAAATTAATGGTCTTCTTCACCAGCCGAAGTCCAAGAATTCCGGCATAGAAATCAGCGTTCCGCTGTGCATCGCCCACGAAGGCGGTAATATGATGGATACCTGCAGTTTGTAATGTCATGAGTATAATCCCCTTTCTTAGTTGAAGAACAGCGCGTCAAGTGAAATCGAACCAGGTCCTGCTATAGCCAATCCGGCTGCTACGACCAGCAGAATCAGCGGAAACTCAAATCCATTCGCCGTCGACCAGAATCCGTTCGGTGCGTGAACCTTTACGATTGCTCCGAGCATTGTAGCGATAATTAGCACCGCCGCTACAGGAGTCAGAAGTCCAGCTACAAACAACAAACCCCCAACCAGTTCCATAAGTCCGGCCAGCACCGCCATTGTCACACCGGGTTTAATGCCGACTGATTCCATCCAGCCCCCGGTTCCTTTCGGGCCATACCCTCCAAACCAGCCAAACAGCTTTTGTGAACCATGTCCGATAAATGCAACCCCGATAACCAATCTCATCAATAATAACCCTACACTAACCATTTTTAACCCTCTCCATTCTCTTGGTTTTAATTATCTTAACGTTAAGATATACGATAAAAAATTTTTGGTCTTTCACTTTTACTAACAACATCACGAAGCCAGTTCTTTCACCGCTTAAATTACTACTTAATCAGTTCACTTAGTCAGCCTGGGCAGCACAACGGAATTTGCTGGTTGAGCATACCCCGGCGGGTACGCTATGAGTAAAAGCGCGAGTGTCGGAAGCTTCTACACGCCTTTACCCAGTCTTTTCAAAAAATCGATCGCCTGATCCTTCTCCTCTGTGCTGAGCCCGCCCATCAGATGATGAATGGATGACACATGTTTCGGGAATATTTCATCAAAGAGTTCCCGGCCCGCTTCCGTGATCTCGGCATAGGTGACACGGCGGTCATCACTGCAAGGTACACGTTTCAGCAGTCCCTTATTCTCAAGCTTGTCGATATTATAAGTAATGCTTCCGCTGGTAACGAGGATCTTCTCACCGATCTGCTGCAGCGGAATGCGGGTACGATGATACAAGACTTCAAGAACCATGAATTCCGCGGAAGACAACCCGTAACTCTTCATGTCCTTCACGGCATGATCCATTAAACTCCGGTAAGCTTTGGATAACACAACGAACAATTTCAGCGATGCCGCCTCATCCTTGTCGTTCACATTACCGTTATTCAGTCCGGCTGTTTCGAGGTTGTTCATGATCTCACCTCCACTCCATGTAGTATTTCTCCAGCTGCCTTAAGAAATTATCTTTCTGTTAAATATCTTTAACTTAAGATAAATATAATCCTTTGGAGTGGCTTTGTCAACAGCTTCTGCAAAAAGAATTAAATATGCCGTCCTATACCCTCCGCACATCTGCCGAATCACAATGTGGACTGGTCAGAGTCTGGAGTAGGGCCTAATGAGTAGAACCTCCTGTGACATGATCATAGTCCTGAGTAAGGCCACCTGAGTGGAGCCTTCTAAGCCCACTGGCTGAAAATATATTAGCCTATACTTTCTGCTTGCGTTTATAAGACACTCTCTAGAGGCAATGTGCATTGAGTGACTTCTCCACGAAAGAGGAAGAAAGCCATACGCTCCTGGTTAGCAGAGCGCACATTGATTGCCGCCTTACGTTGACCTGACCTATAAAACGGCGTATCCTTTTCCTTGCGAATACCGGATGACAGCCTCGTGATTGTACATCCTTTCTTATATTATTACTTCTATTATTGGAGGCGGACGAATGACTACATACTCTGATTACTCCACAAGTGGAGCTGCGGAGAGATCACGCGGAGCTCTGGAGGGATCACGCGGAGCTACGGAGCGATCACGCGGAGCTGCGGAGGGATCACGCGGAGCTACGGAGGGATCACGCGGAGCTGCGGAGGGATCACGCGGAGCTACGGAGGGATCACGCGGAGCTACGGAGGAATCATGCGGAGCTCTGGAGGGACAAGCCCTCCAGCAGCGTGTGCTGATCGTGACCGCAGTCGACGCAGAGCGGGACGCGGTCCTGCGCGGGCTGAAGGGCAGCAGCAGGTTCCATGTTGTGGCGGCAGGCGCTGGCACTGCCGCAGCAGCGGCGGGTACCGCCGCGGTTCTCGCAGCCGGACCGTACGGCTGCGTCATCAGCGCCGGGATCGGCGGCGGGTTCCCCGGGCGGGCGCCTGTAGGCTCGCTGGTCATCGCCAGCGAGATGATTGCGGCCGACCTCGGGGCGGAGACGCCGGAGGGCTTCCGCAGCGCTGCCGAACTCGGCTTCGGCAGCGTGTCCGTGCCGGCCGACTCCGGCACGGTGCAGGCAGTGCAGGCCGCGCTGGCAGCGGCCGGGCTTGCCGTAAGCACGGGACCCGTGCTTACGGTCTCGACGGCTACCGGCACAGCGGTGACGGCCGCCGCTTTGGAGGCGCGCGTGCCGGGCGCCGCGGCCGAGGCCATGGAAGGCTACGGCGTCGCCGTAGCCGCCAAGGCCCTGGGGATAGCGGCGCTTGAAATCCGCGCCATCTCGAACCCGGTCGGTCCCCGCGACCGGGCCGCCTGGAAGATCGGCGAAGCGCTGGAGCAGCTCACAGCTGCAGCCGAAATATTACTGGAGGTGCTGTAATGACGACAACGGCTCATGAACTTAATATTGCTTTTTCTCCTTGTCCCAACGATACCTTCGTATTTCACGCCTTGGCTCATGGTCTGGTGGAAGGTGCTCCGAGTCTAAACGTAACTTATGCAGATATCGATATTACTAACGGGCTAGCCGCTGAAGGTAAAGGTCCGGAAGTCATGAAAATCTCCTATGCCGCCCTGCCTTGGGTACTGGACCGGTATAGATTACTTCCTTGTGGCGGTGCGCTCGGCCGGGGCTGCGGCCCGTTGCTGCTGACCAGTGGCGGACCGACATCCGTCAAACGTCCAGCCGATCTCACCGGACGCCGGATTGCCGTGCCAAGCGAACGCTCGACCGCCTATTTATTGTTCCGCCTATGGGCAGCGCAGCATGTGCCGGATGGCATCGGCGAAATTGTGGTCATGCCTTTTGATAAAATTATGCCTGCCGTGAAGGATGGTTCGATAGATGCCGGTCTGGTTATCCATGAAGCACGATTTACCTACCCATCCTACGGACTGCACATGCTGACTGATCTGGGCAGCTGGTGGGAGAGCGATACGGGTCTTCCGATTCCGCTGGGTGCTATTATCGCGCGGCGTGATTTGGACTCTGAAGCTATCACAGGTTGGGTTCGCACTTCCCTGCAATATGCCTGGGACCATCCGACCGCTTCCCGTGATTACGTGCTGGCCCATGCTCAGGAGCTGTCTCCGGAAGTGGCCAAGTCGCATATTGACCTCTATGTGAACAGTTTCTCCATGAATCTCGGCGAAGACGGCTATGCCGCGATTTCTTCTCTGCTTACCCGTGCCGCGGCAGAGGGTCTTGTCCCTGCGGTTGATCCCGAATTACTGCGATAGAACTCATGCTTCAGTCGGGTTTTTTACACAGCGATGTCTATGCCCCACACTTTCCTAATACGAATATATCAGCCCTAAAATTAACCTTCACCGGAGGTAACTTATGATACCGGATGGAAACCGCAAAGCGAATATCGACCGCTTCCTGGGATACCCGAATGATTATGACCGCTACCGCCCCGAAGCGCCTCAGCTTGTAACCACTCTGCTGGGCGATTACCTGGGAGCCCGTCCGGAGCTTGTCGTGGATGTCGGCTGTGGTACGGGTTTATCCACTTTTTTATGGAGTGACCATGCAGACCGCGTCATCGGAGTCGAACCAAACCCGGATATGCGCGGCAAAGCATTGGATAAACTGGCCTCATTGCAGCTCGAGGGGGCACAACTCTCCTTCATCCCGGGTTATGCCAATCAACTGGACCTGCCCTCAGGGAGTGCAGACATCGTTACCTGCTCCCAGTCCTTTCATTGGATGGAGCCGGTAAGTACGCTGAAAGAGATTTCGCGGATTCTGCGGGATGGCGGCGTCTTTGCGGCCTATGATTGTGTATGGCCTCCGGCACTCCGGCACACGATCGAAGAGAGATATAACCACCTCATTCTAAAAGCCGACGAAGTCTTAGGCCGGATACAACCAGCAGAAGAACAGGCACAGAAATGGAATAAGGACGAACACTTATCGAGAATCCGAGCTAGCAGAGCTTTTACGTTCACGCGGGAGATTGTGTTTCATCATATCGAGCTGTGCGATGCGGAGCGTTATATCGGCCTAGCGCTTAGCCAAGGCGGAATCCAAAACGTCCTGAAGCTCGGCTCAGAAGAACTAGACAATGACATTGCCACATTCCGCGACGCGGTCAATCAGCATTTTCAAGGCAAGACCCTTGAGGTTGTGTTCAGCTACAAAATGTACATTGGCATCAAGTAAAAGATATACATCGACATCAAGTAAATAAATGTCATACCGTATCATCCGCTTTGTGCCGTATCCTAATTGAAGAGACGAAGAACGTCCCGTATCCACTCCTTTCGAGTGCGAACGGGACGTTTTTATTTTTTTCGAATGGAGTGATTTCGTTGAACTTTGAAGAAACCCATGAAGCGTATATGATCCAGCATCTTGCGAGGAGAACCGGGGAACGCCACGGCCGGCTGGAAAGGGGACACCGTCATGCTGAAGTGCTCTTCCTCCGTAATGTGTGGTGGCCGCTGCGCGGAAATTTGGAGCACCTGCACCCTGAGTATGAGGTATCGGACTGGCGGGGAAGATCTTATTTTGCCGACTTCGCCTGGCTCCCAGGGTACACGAAATTATTAATCGAAATCAAAGGCTACGCCACACATGTTCAGGAGATGGACCGCCAGAAATACTGCAGTGAGCTGAATCGCGAGACCTTCCTGCACGCCATGGGGTATAACGTGATTTCTTTTGCCTATGATGATGTGCAGCAGCGCCCGGATCTTTGCATAACCTTGCTGCGCATGGTGTTCAGCCGCTATCAGCCGGAACCCCGCATTCAGCTGGCAGAGAAGGAAGTCATTCGCCTGACCATCCAGCATGCGGGGGCTGTTCGTCCCAAGGATGTGGAGCAGCATTTCGGAATCAACCATAAAACAGCAGTCCAACTGCTGCAAAAGCTGTGCACCAAAGGCTGCCTCCTCCCCTCCTACCGCGGCAACCACAAACGAATCGTCCGGTACGAGCTGGCCCGCAATGTGCTGGATTACTTTGACTAACCTAAAATTCTTAATATTAGTGTTTGTTCTCTGACGCATAGAGTCTGCTTCTACAACTTCGTATTACTGACGTTGAAGCTACCTTCGATCACTCACAAACACCAGTATAGTCTTCAACACACCAGCGCATCACGTTACCCGTAAAGCCACCTGCATAAGTCAAAACGCATGAAATCTGCCGGATGACGCCAAAAAGGAGCATCCACACACACCGAATCGGTGTGCAGATACTCCTCTACAATGCCGGGAACAGGCAACAATACTAGTTATGCCGCCTTTCAACCGCCTTACAGCCAGCAGCTCCTCTTCAGCCGCCTTCCTTGCAGTCAGCTACAAGTCTATACCGAAATCCCTACTGACAACAGATTCCATCTACTTCTTATTCATCTTGAACTTCAGGAACAGCTCATTGTAGTGGGCGAGCATGCGCTTGCCGAGGTTGTCGTAGACCTCAAGCCGGTCTGTGATTTCAGCAGGCGGATAGAAACGGGTGTCTCCGGAGATATCCTCCGGCAGCAGCTTCAGTGCCTCCATATTCGGCGTGGAATAACCGACGTATTCGGCATTTTTGGCTGCTACTTCCGGACGCAGCATGAAATCGATGAACTTGTGGGCACCTTCCACATTGGCCGCCGTCTTCGGAATAACCATGTTGTCGAACCATTTGTTCGAGCCTTCCTCCGGCACCACGTAATCCAGTTTATCGTTCTCGTCCATAATTTCTGCCGCATCCCCGGACCAGACGATCCCGACTGCAGCTTCTTCGTTCGCCAGCAGCATCTTGATCTCATCGCCGACAATCGCTTTTACATTCGGGGACAGCTTATTCAGCTTCTCCAGCGCTTCCAGCAGATGGTCCTCGTTCGTGTCGTTTAAGGAATAGTGCAGGCTGTTCAACGCCATCCCCATCACCTCGCGCGCACCGTCCACCAGGAAGATATTATTATTCAGCCGCTTATCCCACAGGGAATCCCAGCTGCTGAAATCCATACCCTTTGTCATCTCGGGGTTATAGATAATCCCCACCGTTCCCCAGAAATACGGTACCGAATACTGGTTGCCAGGGTCAAAGGAGAGGTCCATAAAGCGCGGATCAATATTGCCTAGGTTAGGCAGCTTGCTATGATCCAGCGGCAGCAGCAGGTTCTCTTCCTTCATTTTGTCGATGGCATAATCGGAAGGAATCACCACATCAAAGGTCGTCCCGCCCTGCTCCACCTTGGTCAGCATCGCCTCATTCGAATCAAACGTCTGGTAGATCACCGTAATCCCGGTCTCTGCCTCGAATTGCTCAAGGAGCTCCGGCTCGATATAATCCCCCCAGTTGTAGATCGTCAGCGTGTTGCCGCCGGAATAACCTTCATTGGAGTTCATCCATGCCCCCAGATACATCAGGGCGAACGCCACCACAAAAATCGCAATAAACGTATTTACCAGCTGTTTCATCTAGGCACCCCCGCTTCCGCCACTGGTTCAGCCATAACGACAGGGCGAGCTTTCCGGCGCGTTAGGAAGTAATATCCGGTGACGAGCAGGATGGTGAAGAGGAAGATCAGGGTCGACAGTGCATTGATCGATAGCGATACCCCTTGTCTTGCTCTGGAATAAATCTCAACCGACAGCGTGGAATATCCATTCCCCGTTACAAAAAACGTTACCGCGAAATCATCCAGTGAGTAGGTCAGGGCCATAAAGAATCCGCTGAAGATCCCCGGCTTAATGATTGGCAAAATAACTTTGGTCAGCACATCGCGGCGGGTAGCCCCAAGATCGCGGGCGGCATCCGTCAGTGTCGGACTCATCTCCTGCAGATGCGGCAGAATCATCAGCACGGCAATCGGTACACTGAACGCCACATGCGACAGCAGCACCGAGGTGAAGCCCAGCTTGATGCCGACGATCGTGAACAGGATCAGAAACGAGGCTCCGATAATGACGTCTGGACTGACGATGAGCACATTGTTCAGCGACAAAAGCGTATTTTTAGCCCGGCGGTTTCGTATCCGCTGAATAGCCAGCGCCCCGATCACGGCAATAATAGTCGCAATAGCCGACGACAGCAGCGCAATAACCAACGTATTTATTACGATAATAATCAGCCGCGTGTCCTGAACCACCTCACGGTAGTAATCCAGCGTAAACCCTTCAAAGCCGTGCATCGTGCCGCCGCTATTGAAGGAGTAGTACATCAGATAGAAAATCGGTGCATACAGCACAGCGAACACCAGCACCAGATAGATATTCAAGAATCCGTTTTTGTTTCTCACTGCCGCACCCCTTTCCGCGCGCCGCCCCAGAGGATCATAAAGAGCGCCATAATGGCGATGAGGAAGACCGCAACCGTCGAGCCCATGCCCCAGTCCTGCGTCACGAGAAAATGCTGCTCAATCGCGGTGCCAAGCGTAATAACCCGGCTGCCTGCGATCAGGCGCGTAATCATAAACAGCGACAGCGCCGGGATGAACACCGCCATACAGCCAGAGCGCACCCCCGAAATCGTCAGCGGAAAAATAACCCTCCGGAACGTCGTCCAGCCGGAAGCACCTAGATCACGCGCCGCATCCACAAGCGACAGATTCAGTTCTTCCAGTGCGCTGTAGATCGGCAGGATCATAAACGGTATAAAAATATACACCGATACGAACACAAAGCTGAAGCCGGTGAACAGAATTTGCTGCTCTCCAAGCCCCATCAGATCAAAGAAATTATTGACCGGACCGAAGGTGCCGAAGATCCCGATGAAGGCGTAGGTTTTGAGCAGCAGATTGATCCATGTCGGCAAAATAATCAGCAGCAGCCACAGCTGCTTATGCTTGGTCCGGGTGAGCAGATACGCCGCCGGATAGGCCACCAGGAGCGAGAACAGCGTAATCAGGAACGCATACCAGAACGAATTCAGCGTCATGCGCAAATACACCGGAGTGAAGAAATTAACGTAATTGTCCAGCGTCAGATGACCGTCCAGATCAAATAACGAGTAATAAATAATCAGGACCACCGGAGCAATAACGAACAGCGCGATCCACAAATAATAAGGGATGAGATAATACGACCGGCCCTTACTGTTCATGGCTGTCCACCCCGCTGTAGGCTTCGAGACGTTTGTCGAACTCTTCCTCCGTTTCACCGAACCTCATGACATGAATCGCTTCAGGGTCAAAATAAAGTCCGATTTCGCTGCCGACCTCCGCTTTGCGGGTGGAGTGAACCAGCCATTCATGACCTGACTCGTCATAGCAGCTAATCTCATAATGCACACCGCGGAACAGCTGGGAATCCACGCGCACGCGCAGCTTACCCTGCTCCACCGTAGCGATTTCCAGATCCTCGGGACGGATCACAATTTCTACTGCCTCGTTCGGCTTCAAGCCCGCATCCACACATTCAAACCGGTGACCGTTAAATTCCACCAGATAATCCTCGATCATCACACCGGGTACAATATTCGATTCCCCGATGAAATCGGCAACAAACCGGTTAATCGGCTCATCGTAAATATCGTTTGGCGTGCCGCTCTGCTCGATTCGGCCTTTGTTCATGACAAAGATCCAGTCCGACATCGCCAGCGCTTCCTCCTGGTCATGCGTGACGAAGATGAAGGTAATGCCGAGACGCTGCTGCATTTCACGCAAAATATACTGCATCTCTGTACGCAGCTTCAAATCCAGCGCCGACAAAGGCTCATCCAGCAAAAGAACCTGCGGTTCATTCACTATCGCGCGGGCAATCGCCACACGCTGCCGCTGTCCGCCGGACATTTCATTAATCGCACGCTGCTCGTATCCGACCAGATTGACGAAGCGCAGCGCTTCCTGCACCTTCTGCGTGATCACATCTTTTTTCAGCTTCTTAATGCGAAGTCCGAAGGCAATGTTCTCAAAGACGTTCAAATGCGGGAACAAAGCATAATCCTGAAACACCGTATTAACCTGACGCTCATTGGCGGGAATGTGGTTAATGACCTTTCCGTTCAAATAAATAGAGCCCTCTGTCGGCTCCGCGAACCCCGCTATGAGGCGCAATATCGTTGTTTTTCCACAGCCGGACGGTCCGAGCAGTGTGTAGAACTTTCCCTTCTCAATTTCAAAACTTACGCCTTTCAGTACCGGTTCCTCATCGTCATACTGCTTAGTGACATCGGCAAAAGAAATAATGGTCCCTTCCGGAATAACTATGGCGAACAACCTCCCTGCTTTGAGTAGTACAACTTATTTTGCGACAATCCCTTGCTTCATTCGACAATGAATCGATAGTACTAGCATATAGGAATTTTCATACATATGCGATAGTCTACATTATTAAACACAGGTTAAAAACTTAACAACTTCGTAAAAAATGCCTGCCGCCCTGCTCATGACCCGGTGCTATAATGAAAACGGCTGAAAATTACCGGTTTTTTCTTAACTTTACGAAAAGAGATGAAGGATATGAACGAGGGGTTACAAGACCGCCTTGAGAAATATGGCATATCACTTTACATGATAAGGGTCACGCTTGCTGCTTCCCTGTCGTGGATGGCAGTGAATTCGCTTTATGGAGACCGTTACTTATATTTTGCACCGCTGGCTGCGGTTCTGATTACCCAGGGAACGGTGAAGGCTTCACTCGAAAAAGGGGTCTACCGTCTACTGGGCATTATTCTCGGAGGAATTGTCAGTCTGATCATTGGCCGATTCTTCGATGTCGGCGGTCTTTCGATCCTGCTGATGCTGCTGCTTGGGATCGGAGTCGCCACAGCCTGCCGGATTAACATCCAGGCAGTTACGCAGATCGGCGTGACTTCCATCTTAGCCCTTACCTTTTATAACGACGGCTATGTCATCTGGCGTATGGCAGAGACCTTTATTGGTGTAGCCATAGCTGTCATAATCAACATCATTATCGTTCCGCCCAATGCCTTCGTCAAGGCCAAACGCAAGATCTATGAGAGCACCCTGCTGTTATCCGATGCACTCAGCGGACTTGCTACCGGCGGAAGGGGATATAAGCAGGCTTCTGCCGCTCTGGAGCAGGCTGGACAATGGCTAAAGCGCGGCGGACAGGAGCAGAAAGAGCTGCATTTCACCATTTCCCATTATAAATACCGGCATGAGCTGCAGCAGCTGATGGCTTCTACCGCACATCTTAAGGTAATCCATTCTTATATCAAAAGCATTGCCGAAGAGATACAGCTTCTGCCATCGCATTACCCCGCTGCCGACTGGATGATTGAAGTGATGGAGACAACCGCGGATTGTATAGCTATCTACGGCACCATGGCATTATCGGAAGATGAGCTGCGTCATTCACTTACAGATCAATTGAACAGCGCGCGTGAGCTGCAAATGAATAGCTTCTCCGGGCTTCAGGGACAATGCTCCTTAACTGCCATTCGTGATCTTGGAGCCGTCTTCTCTCATCTGAACCGGATCCTGGAAGAGGTAGAACAGGCCAACAACCATAACTACTACGTTGCAAGCGTTCCAGCAGGAGCGGACCCCGCACAGGCCGCGAAATTGATCAAGAAGAAACGGCTGCGCCGTTCTTACAGGGACGGCATCCCTTTCTCGTAGAAATATAAATGGAACCTATAAATTCTTATCATTGAACAAGGACGCTCTCACATGCTGTAGCTTGGGAGCGTCCTTTTTTGGGTTATACCCTAAGTTTCATCTCTTGAATGCTAATAGACAAATCTTCGCTGGGCCCAATAACTAAATAGAAACAACAGGCATTCGGTAGCGATCTTCGCAGGAATCAAAGGAACACCTAAAAACGTGTGCAGCAACGACAAACATCCGTAATTTAGCCCGATGATTAAAGTAGCAAGCGCATAATAACGGAAGATCGACGTCCGGAACGAAGTCTCTTTCTGACGGGCGAAGACAATTCGCCGGTTCATGGCGTAATTCACAGCCGAACTTCCGGCTCTGGCGCCGACCACCGACAACAGCAGATTCCCGGTTACAGACTGAAGCAGCAAGAGCAGAATGAAATCAAGAATGCCCGAGATGAGTGAAGATAGGCTGAATTTTAGAATCGGGAGGTATATCTTCAGGGAGTCTGCAACCGGACGAAAATGGGATGATTCGTTATCGTTCAAGTAGATCGTATCAATTGGCAGCTCCTTGATGCCATAGCCTTGGGCTGGTGCTTCGAGCAGCAGATTCATCTCGTATTCGAACCGTTCACCGGGCACTTGGCAGAGCCAGTTCAGCATGCTTCTCGGATACCCGCGAAGGCCGGTCTGCGTATCCCCGATGGAGATGCCGGTCGCGGCGTTGTACACCTTGCTGGTGAGGCGGTTGCCGAACCGGCTGCGCAGTGGCACCTTGCCGGTGAACAACCGGCTGCCCAGCACCATCTGGGCTTCGGCAGCTTCGCTGACCCTTCCCACATCGACGATGTCTTTCGGCGAATGCTGACCGTCGCTGTCGGCGCAGACGACAGCCGCAGCGGGAACATTCTCTAATATATATTGAAAGCCTGTCTTGAGCGCCCTGCCCTTGCCCCGGTTAACGACGTGGGTCAGGACGGTACAGCCGGCAGCTTTTACAGAATCAAAGATGCTGCGGAACCGTTCCCCGCTCCCGTCATCTACGACAATAATCGGCGCTTCCGTGATATTCCGAAGGCTCTTGATAAGATCGATCAGGCGGTGATCCGGCTCATAGGATGGTATTAATACGGTCATGGCTTATTCCTCCCCTAAATAGAGGATGTCGCTTACGCCGCGTTCCTCTTGTTTGCCCTGCGGATTATTCACAACACGACCATTAAAAACCATCGTAGACGAGCCGCCACCATCCAGATTGTATGCTTCAGTGGCACCGAGGTCTGCGAACAGCTGCGCGAACTCGTCCAGCGTCATACCACGGCTTTCATCCGACCGACCGTCGACAACGACGAACACATAGTGGTTCGGCGAAATCATGCCAATGCCTGTGCGGGGGTTCGAATTGGAAATGGAGCGGTTGCCGAAATTCGTATCGATTTTGATGTTCTCGAGATCCTGGACCATTTCACCACTCTTGATAAGCGCCGGACCGAACGATAACGTTTGAAGGACACCGTTCGCAAGCAGAGTGTCTGCGGATACTTCCTCTTCCTCATAAGAGGCCATAGTACCGTCCTTGTACAAGGCAACAGCCTCGCGGGCAGGTTCATTACGGTAGAGGACACCATTACGGATGATTACTCCGTCGCTCCGGAAGCCGTAATAATCTCCGTTGATGGCGAAGATGGCATTGTGATCAGCAGCAATCTCTGAAGTATCTTCGGTGATGTTCGTACCGAAGGAATTATCCGCGAACGCCGACTGGATCAGGGATGCGTCAGAAACCTGGACATCGGCGACATAATACGTAATCTGGTCGCTGCCGGTGCCAGTAACAACCTGATCGATAGAGATGGACATATCATCCGTGCTGTAGTTCCAGTCGTCCGATACAGGTTGGGATGAACTCCCGCTACCCGTACTCGAATCCGATATCGCTTCCGGCGAATTCGTTTCCGACGTGCCAGAGGCTGTTCCACTGGAATTTGTCGCGGCACTGGAATTTACCGTGGTACTGGCTTTTTCTGTACTGCTGGAATTTGTCGTGCTTCTGGAATTTGCTGTGCTACTGGCGTTTGCCGTGCTGTTCGTCGCCTCGGCAGCAACAACGACTTCAACGTGTTCGATCAAATAACGATCGGCGAGCTTGTATAAGACAAAAGCGACGAGCAGAGTGAAGAGCGTCACGGTAATCAGCAGTTTTCGTTTGAATGAGATTTTTTGGGGCATAGGGATGAATCCGCCTTTCTTGTTCCTATAGGGACTTTATTGGTTAAGGCAAGTATAGGCGGCGTAGCTTAACTGAGACTTAAATGAAAGCTGAAGGTTTGCTGAGGACATCACGACCTGCATATTAAAAAGACAAGCCGCGTTTGTCGCATCGGCTTGCCTTATATAGTCTTGCTCTTTAGATATAGTCTTGCACTCAAGATATAGTCTTACACTCAAGATATCGTCATGCTCATCCGATATGTCTTGTTCACAGGATATCATCTTGCTTCTTAGTTTCTTGTCATTGCTATCTTGTCACTGCTGGCTTGTGAGCCTAAATTGCTGTTCCTCCATGAATATTGTTCAAGTGGGGTCAACATTTTCAGTTCTATTTATACCCTCAACGCCTTCAAGTTTCGGCCTCATACCGGGGCCGCTCCAAGTCAAAGGTTGGTCCGATCGTGCCATAGGACGCCCCCGCCAGACGGCTGACCGGCTTCAGCTTACTGACATTAATCCTTCCGTTCTCGTAAAGTTCATCCTCAACATAGAAGCTGACGATCTCCCCAATGAGCATATCGAAATTACCAAGGTCCAAATGCTGAACAAGCCTGCACTCCATGGCGATCTGGCATTCTTTTACCCGGGGGACTTGTACTGCTTGACCTGGGACGGTTGTCAGCCCTGCTAGCTCAATTTCGCTGACTCCGCTAGGCGCATTAATCGAAGTGTGGTTGACCTTCGCCACATTGTCCTCGCCCACAATATGTACTACAAACTCCTTGCCCCGTACAATATTGCGGGAAGTATCCTTCATCTCCCCGTTTGGCAACTTTCCACAGGAAATCATGATCATCGGCGGATCATTATTCACGATGTTGAAGAAACTGAACGGCGCGGCATTAACGACTCTCTCTTCATTTAGCGAAGTGACAAAGGCGATAGGTCTCGGCACAACACTCCCGATCAGCAGCCTGTAATTATCGTATGCCGACTGGTCTTTCGTACGGACAAACATAATAACCCTCCTCTTCAAGCTTTCATCCTGCATAAAAATGATTATACTCTATATATCACAACGTATTTACCATGTCTAATGGAGCAGGAGTGGTTCTCTTGAACACTAACAGATTAGGAAGCAGCGGACTTCAGGTATCCGCTTTGGGTCTCGGCACCAATGCCTTCGGCAAACGCGCTGACGAGCCTACATCTATTCAGATTGTACATGCCGCTTTGGATCAAGGCATCAGCTTCATTGATACAGCCAATATTTATGCCGGCAGCGAATCGGAAAGAATCATCGGACTTGCCCTCGAAGGCAGACGGCACGAGGCAGTCCTGGCTACAAAAGCGGGACTGGTCAGGCATCCGGGGCCAAACGGTAGCGGCTCCTCCCGTCATCATCTCATGAAGGAGCTCGAAGGCAGTCTTACCCGCCTAAAAACAGATTACGTGGATCTCTACCAGATACATACTTTCGATCCACACACACCGCTTGATGAAACCTTGCGGGCTCTGGACGACATGGTCTCCTCGGGAAAAGTCCGCTATATCGGAGCCTCCAACTATATGGCTTGGGAGCTTATGAAGGCGCTTGGCATCAGCGAAGCTAAGGGCTTGATCCACTATGTGTCGTTGCAGTGCAGCTACTCCCTTGCTGATCGCACACCGGAGAATGAACTTCTTCCGCTCTGCCTGGATCAAAGGGTAGGCATGATTTCATACTTCCCGCTGGCAGGCGGTATTCTCACTGGAAAATACAATACAGGCGGGGCCGTACCTTCCGGATCCAGAGCCGATACTGATCCTAACTTCAACCGTTTCCTTACGGACAGCCGGATTCAACTGGGAGAAACCGTCGCACAAATCGCTGCAGAGCTGGGACACACCCCAACTGCCTTGTCTTTAGCCTGGCTTATGGACCGGCCGGCAGTATCCACCGTGATCGTCGGTGCCACAAAGGTCGAGCAACTCCAAGAGAATCTGGCCAGCACCTCTATCCAGCTTGATCAGGACACACTGGGCAAGCTGGATGAAGTCAGCCTGTCCTTCCGGTACGGCGAGCCGTTCGCCGTCTACCGCCTGCCGGAATAAACCAGCGCAAACACTCGTAAAGGAGGACCCGACATGGTCCCACTGACAGCCCGTGATATTGAGGATATGCTGCGGGAGCATAGACAATTTTTTGACAGCGGAATTACCAGGGAAGCTTCTTTCCGCATCGAACAGCTACAGAAGCTGAAGAAAGTGATCCAGCGTTATGAGAGCCGCATTCTCACCGCGCTGAATAAAGACCTGCGTAAGAGTGAGTTCGAAGCTTATTCGAATGAAGTCGGCTTTGTGCTGGACAGCATCGGATCGATGACCAAGAAGCTGAAGTCATGGATGAAGCCCCAAAAGGTGCGAACACCGCTTCATTTGTTCCCGTCCAGAAGTTATACCATCAGCGAGCCTTACGGAACCGTGCTGATCATTGGGCCGTTTAACTATCCGTTCCAGCTCCTGATTGAACCGCTGATTGGCGCTATGACCGCAGGCAATGGTGCCGTGCTTAAGCCATCCGAAAGTACACCGCATATTTCTGCACTGATCGCTGAGATGATCGGCGAGACTTTCGACAAGTCGTACATCCGCGTAGTCGAGGGGGAGAAGGAGATAACTTCTCTGCTCATTCACGCCAAATTCGATTATATTTTCTTCACCGGCAGTGTACCGGTCGGCAGAATTGTCATGGAAGCGGCAGCGAAGAACCTCACTCCCGTCACACTGGAGCTTGGCGGAAAAAGTCCTGTCATCGTTGACCCGAGTGCTAATCTCGATATCGCCGCCAAACGGATCGTCTGGGGCAAGCTGATCAATGCCGGCCAGACCTGCATCGCACCCGACTATGTGCTGGTCCACAAGAGCATTGCCGGCGAGCTTCTGATCCGAATGAAGCATTATATCTCCGCGTTCTATGGAATCGATCCGCAGAGTAGCCCCGATTATGGGCGCATTGTGAATGGGCGTCAGCTTGACCGGCTGGCCGGAATTCTGGAGCGCGACCGGGAGAAGCTTATTATGGGCGGAACCGTGGAGAAGGAAGATTTATATATCGAACCCACCTTGCTCTTTCCCGCAGCCTGGGAGGATGCCTCGATGGAGGATGAAATCTTCGGCCCGATTCTGCCCGTGATGGAATACGAACACCTTGACGAAGCGATCCGGATGATCAACGATCGTCCCAAGCCACTAGCACTCTACTTGTTCACCGAGGATAAGAGCGTCGAGCAGGAGGTACTAAACCGTGTCTCCTTCGGGGGAGGCTGCATCAACGACACCATCTCCCATGTGGCGAATCCGAACCTGCCATTCGGCGGCGTCGGCCCCTCCGGCATCGGCGCCTATCACGGCAAGGACAGCTTCAACCTCTTTTCCCACCGCAAAAGCATCGTCAAACGCAGCTCCCGCATTGATCCTGGCGTTGTCTACCCTCCATACGGGAACAAGGTCAAGCTGGCGAGGAAGCTGCTGAAATAATGCGCTAAAAATAAAAAGAAACGGATATTGCCCCTTTGAAGGACAATATCCGTTTCTCGTATAAATATATGATTGATCTAGTAACGAAGCGTTATCCGAGGCCATCCTAAGGATGGTCTTTTTCCCTTCCACCACTTAGTTAACGGTTACTTCAGCAAGTGGCGGCTTTGATTCTTGAAGCGGCTTCATTGCCCTCGGGAATAAATAACTATAGAGGATAGAGAACCCAATCAGCATAAGGCCTAGAAAGAGAAAGAGGGAGCTCACCGATACCTTGGCCGGAAAGATCAGATAGAGAATGAGTAAGCTTAGAACCTGGGACATAATGATCAGTGGCGTCATAAGACCGCCAACTCGGCCCATTTTCTGCGGTTCGACGAGTGCTGGTAACCATCCGCCAATTCCCACATTGATTAACGGCAAGAAGAAAGCAATAGCAAACATGCATACGAGGAACGTGGTTACTTGATGGGAGAAGGCGATCAGCACAGTTGATGCTCCAGTTGTAAATAATCCGAGAATTATCATTTGGAACGGTTTAAGCTTCTTCGCTGCTATAGCTACAACGTAGCTTCCAAGAATAATGCCTAAGCCGACAGCAAAACCCTCATACATAACTATAGTTTCATAATTAGCTGGCGCTAACTTATATTTCAACAGAAATATTGGCAGGAGGGCAAAAAAAGCATTTAATACACCAAACACCAGACATCCGGATAATAGAATACGGATCACCTTGTGCCCGAGCGCATACGTCAAGCCCTCTTTGTAGTCTCTTGAAATCGAAGACAATTGCAGCTTACTCCATCCTGATTCTCCGTTCGGTAGCAACAAATTACGGTCGAATTTGCAGGAATGAATGAGCAGACCGGCAAGCAGAAAAGAGACCGTATCGATGAGAATGGCGCCTGTAATTCCCAGAGACCAGAACATAAACACTCCCAGCGATTTACCGAATAAATCAAGCGAGCTCTTCAGCATCTGATTGAGCCCCGAAGCCACAACATAATCCTTTTTCGACAATACCCCTTGAACCAGCGAAGCCTGGGCAGGATTGAAAAAGAAATGTACAGAGGTTCGGATAAACAGGCAGGCAAAAATGAACGGCAGGGATTTCGTAAGCACCGCAATCATTAAGAGCACCGATACACCAGCGCTGAAAAAAAGGCTGTACACCGCGAGCTTTTGACGATTAAACCGGTCGGTAATAACGCCCACAAAAGCAAAGACAAGCAGTATTGGAAGTGTGGACATCAGCTCAGACAAGGTTGTTAAAAACGGTCGATCCGCGAAGCTTCTAAGTAAATAAACAATAAAGGCTGTGACTCCAATCATCGTTCCCATTTCTGAAACAAAAGACGCAAACAACAGACGGCTGTAAGTTTTGTTTTTCAATAGTGTAATGAATTGATTCATGTTTCAACCTTTCTAACGGCAGTATGCAAAACTGGACAGCATTGAGAAATGAATATGCTTTTCGATATTATATCTTTAAAAGGTATAAATTACCATATATAATCTCTATTATTTTCCGTACTTTCCCAATTTAAGTTCCATTAAACGCAAAAAAAAGAGACGCCCTTGACTCTGCGTGTAAAATAAATGGCGACCAGCCACCCTACGCAGAGCAAAAAGACATGTCTCATACGCAGTCTCACGAGAGCTAGAACCACATGATTCGTAAGATGAGGTTAGCCAGCTTAATCTGGCTAACCTCATCTTCATTAAAAATATCTATAGCTTGGAAGGAAGATGAAATATCTGGGCAATGCGCTCTTTGGAGAACCAGGATACAGCCCCACCACCATTACCATACTCACTTTGAGGAATTATTATATAGCACTTCATATCAACCTTGATGAAAATACCTGTTTTTGGAACATCACCTTACTCTTTACTTAGTCGAGGTAATTGACGTATTGGAGGAAACGTTTCAAAAGAACGGTCGCTTGAGCGCGAGTCGCATTCTCGCCGGGTGATAGATTGACATCGTCGGTGCCTCTGAGCAGTCCAGAGGTTACGAGTTTCGCCATTGCGTCATTTGACCATGTACTGACCGTACCACTGTCCTTGAATTGTGCCAGGATTTGTTCCTTCGTTTGGTTGCCTAGCGAGATATACCGTCCGCTAGCTTCAATTGCACGAAGCAGCATGACCGCCATTTGTTCACGTGTAATTTGCTCGTTCGGACGGAAAGTCTGATCGGCGAAGCCCTCCATCAGATTCGCGCTTACTGCGGCATTGGCTGCGGCTGCGTACCAATCGGTTGCCGATACATCCTTGAAGTTCGACGGACCCGTTTGCGTCGAAAGGCCAAGCGATCTGACAAGCAAGGTCGTAAACTCCGCTCGGGAAGTGTTGGCATCAGGTGCAAAGGCGTTATCTGTTACACCGTTGACGATGTGCTTGGATGATAGCAGATCGATGTCCGTCTTGGCCCAGTGCTCGGTCTGACCGTTCGCGCCCAGATCGGCAAATACTTTCGGAACAGCTGTCATAATCGTGTACGTATTATTGCCGTCTGCTTTAAAAGTGACCACGGTGCTAGTATTCTCCGATTTGAATGCAGCCGGTACGAAATCAAATTCGCCGGTTGTTGGGTTGTACCCGAAGACCGTCGCCTGGTTCCCGCTAATCGTCTGTTGAATCGTAAGCGAAGCGTTGGCGTTCGCATTGCCGTTATGAACAACCTGCATTTTCTTACCGCCTTCTTCTGCTGTCACGGAGAACCTGATCGAGCTGGTAACCGGGTTAAGCTTCGCCTTGGATGCGCTGATATTGACAGCCTCGCGGTCTTTGCCTGTCAGAGGTTCAATTGAAACATTAAATGTCAAGTTTTGACCTGTTGTTCCCAGTTGTTTAGCTATCACACTCGTATCGAAGAGCTGCAAGGGCAGCTCATAGCTTATGTTGTTCGTTTTAATGTCCAGCTTAGCATTCGGAACTTCATCGATCGCATTCTTGATGTTATTCGCAGAGATGTCTACCACTACAGATTGGCCGGGTTTCACTGAGTCCACGTACACATTCACAATCGGCGGCAGAGATGTCGGATTCTTCACCAGCTTTTCTTTTAGAGCGATGAACGAGTCGATAAACTTTTGGTCATTGGCTACTGAAACAATAACCGCAGTGTCTTCATTTTGATTTTTGCCTTGCGACAGTTTGATTGCACTGTCATCCACATCTACCTGATTCGGAAGCGGTGTTGATAATGATTTCTGCGTTGAAATGAACCCACTGCCGCCGTCAGGCACTGCCACTGAAATGCGGATCGTAAAGTGCAGCGTTGTCGTTGCCGTCAAGCCGTTGGCCGTCCTCGTGCTTGTGACTTGCAGCGCATACACGCCGTTCGCCGAGAGGGCTGTACCTTTCGTGAACGGCTGTGACGCACCTCCATCCTTAGACAAGCTGGCCTCGCTACTCGTGCCCGCCGGGTCCGTCCAGCCCGGCGTAACCGCCGCGCTATAGGTTGCTCCTTCCGTTACGCCGGTAACTATTGGCGATGCAGGCGCTGTCGTGTTGATCGTAAAGTGCAGCGTTGTCGTTGCCGTCAAGCCGTTGGCCGTCCTCGTGTTTGTGACTTGCAGCGCATACACGCCGTTCGCCGAGAGGGCTGTACCTTTCGTGAACGGCTGTGACGCACCTCCATCCTTAGACAAGCTGGCCTCGCTACTCGTGCCCGCCGGGTCCGTCCAGCCCGGCGTAACCGCCGCGCTATAGGTTGCTCCTTCCGTTACGCCGGTAACTATTGGCGATGCAGGCGCTGTCGTGTTGATCGTAAAGTGCAGCGTTGTCGTTGCCGTCAAGCCGTTGGCCGTCCTCGTGTTTGTGACTTGCAGCGCATACACGCCGTTCGCCGAGAGGGCTGTACCTTTCGTGAACGGCTGTGACGCACCTCCATCCTTAGACAAGCTGGCCTCGCTACTCGTGCCCGCCGGGTCCGTCCAGCCCGGCGTAACCGCCGCGCTATAGGTTGCTCCTTCCGTTACGCCGGTAACTATTGGCGATGCAGGCGCTGTCGTGTTGATCGTAAAGTGCAGCGTTGTCGTTGCCGTCAAGCCGTTGGCCGTCCTCGTGTTTGTGACTTGCAGCGCATACACGCCGTTCGCCGAGAGGGCTGTACCTTTCGTGAACGGCTGTGACGCACCTCCATCCTTAGACAAGCTGGCCTCGCTACTCGTGCCCGCCGGGTCCGTCCAGCCCGGCGTAACCGCCGCGCTATAGGTTGCTCCTTCCGTTACGCCGGTAACTATTGGCGATGCAGGCGCTGTCGTGTTGATCGTAAAGTGCAGCGTTGTCGTTGCCGTCAAGCCGTTGGCCGTCCTCGTGTTTGTGACTTGCAGCGCATACACGCCGTTCGCCGAGAGGGCTGTACCTTTCGTGAACGGCTGTGACGCACCTCCATCCTTAGACAAGCTGGCCTCGCTACTCGTGCCCGCCGGGTCCGTCCAGCCCGGCGTAACCGCCGAGTTATAGGTTGCCCCTTCTGTTACGCCGGTAACTATTGGCGATGCAGGCGCTGTCGTGTTGATCGTAAAGTGCAGCGTTGTCGTTGCCGTCAAGCCGTTGGCCTCGCTCGTGTTTGTGACTTGCAGCGCATACACGCCGTTCGCCGAGAGGGCTGTGCCTTTCGTGAACGGCTGTGACGCACCTCCATCCTTAGACAAGCTGGCCTCGCTACTCGTGCCCGCCGGGTCCGTCCAGCCCGGCGTAACCGCCGCGCTATAGGTTGCTCCCTCCGTTACTCCGGTAACTATTGGCACTTCAGGCCTTACGCAAATGGTTACGTCCGTGCTGACGTTGGGGCTGATTCCATCATTGAGCGCTATCGACATGTCCACATTCTGAGACCAGTTCACGGCCGTATACAAGACATTATTGGCAGCAAGGAATGTATTCAGATTCGCTATCGTCCCTGTCAAAGTCAATGCACTCGTACCAGAACCCGAAACCGTAATGCCATTTCCGGACACTGTAGACAGCGTACCGTTTGCCACGCTCATTAAAGATGTTGCCATATTCGAACCACTGCCTGTAAAGCTAACTCCCGTAAGCGCACTTGGTATAGCTTTTGTTACATTAATCTTTTCCGGAGCCGTAATAGAAGACGGCGCAATCGGCGTAATTAATTGGAACTCTATAGCGTCCGCTACAATGCGTCCATTAGCGTTATCGTTACGAACGGTAACACTTCCTTCGGTTCCCTTCTTAAACGTATATTCCCCGAGTTCTATCGTCGCGTTGTACTTCTGATTCGCATGGACTGTCGTCGTACCGTTCGCATTCACAATATCTACCTGCGCATTGTCGGCACGATTCAAGTCTGGAGCGTTCTTCATACGTATCCTATAAGTTCCTGCGCTCGGCAAATCCGGCTGGAATTTCACGTAACTTCCGCCAGGGCTCGGATAGATGAACCAATAATCCGGACCGTATCGAAGGTTCGAAGCGGAGCTTGCTGTCCAGCTTCCCGACTTCGTTACGTTCGATCCGGAATCCGCATTATCGACAATAACAGTTGCCAGCACTTCATGCTGCGGCGGCGGCACAGCCGTATCTACCCAAAAGCTGAGATCGTCAAAATAAAGCGATATATCCTGCTTCCCCATATCTTTCAAAAACTTGACCGTACCTGGTCCGAGATAATTTTTAAAGATCCCCGCTTGATAATAACCTTCATTGGAAATCCAAGAGTGTTGGGTTCGTTCGTTGGTCTCGTTAAAGAGGGTCACCCATTCTTGTTCTCCCTCCACCTTCATTTTCACAATGACCCTTGCCGAGCTCGTACTATCCACCTTCGGATCAGCGCCCTTGACCACATAGATGTCCCATTCCGCCCATTTTCCGAAAGGCACAGGGACCGATGAGTTGCTAGTAAGCCATTGCCTGTACCCGTCTGAATTCTTGAAATCCATGTCTTCCCCTCTTAGGTGCCACGTGAACCCGCCATTCAGACTCTTGTCATAGTTGGGCTCAAATTCAAAGTTGATGCGGAACGCCCCAGCTGCGTTAACATGGTCAAGCTGGCTCGCTATGCTGTCTGGAGATGGAGGCGTCCAAATCTCGAAGAGATCCGTCCATTTCGCCAAGCCGTCCGAATTCTCCGGCGTAATATCCTTAAGCGCCTCGTAATCCGGTGAAAAATATTGGCGATATTTAACATGAAGTGTATTATAAATTTCATTTCTGCCTACTTGCTTCCCCATAGAGAAAGACCCTTGAGCTCTGCCGTTCAATGTCGTGCTGGCCGAATCGGCTCCATAATTGACAACCGTAAACTTTGCTACCTTGTTATTCGGATCTAGCGGATCAGGAACGATGGAATACGTCGATAGCGAAGGATCCCTGTAATAATTGCCGTAATTAAGGTCTCCATTTAGATTATCCCAACTGAATGTCGATAAAGGCTGATCTGATCCTGCAAATGTAGATGTCCTACCCTGATCGTTGGTGACCGCTGTTACATTCGACTCGAAGCCGGATTGAACAACCAATCGCTCGGTACTGTCCGGTTTCCACTTAGCATATAGCGTAGCATTGTTGGCAGTCATGGTGTACTGGCTTGATGGTTGGTAATTTGAGCTGAATTCATTCGGTGTCGAATTCCAGCCTTGGAAGGTATAGCCCGCTCTAATCAAATTGCCCGTATTGCCAAGAACCGTTACTTTCGTAGAGGCGGTATACGTATTGTTGTCGAAAGGCACCGTTCCGCCCGTACTGCCATTTCCGTTGTAGCTGATCGTATATCTAGGGCTCATCGCCCACTTCGCATACAGAGTTACATTGGACGAGCCGATCACGAGTTGGTTCGTCGGCTCGTAATCCGCACCCGTTCCATCCGACGCTGTATTCCAGCCCGCAAACGTATAATTGGTCATCGTCAGATTCCCCGTATTACCCAGCACGGTCACACTTGACCCCGCCACATAGTTATTGGTATCCGATGGTGCAGTCCCGCCTGTGCTTCCGTTTGCATTGTAGGTAACTTTGTAAATCGCAGACGTAGTCCACTTGGCGTAGAGCGTTACATTGGCGGTCCCCATCACGAACGTGTCGCCAGCTCTGTAGTCTGTACCTGTTCCATCTGCTGTCGTATTCCAACCCAGGAATGTGTTACCTGTATTAACGAGATTGCCCGTATTGCCGAGAACATTGACGGTATCGACGCTACCGTAAGAGAGCCCATCGACAGGCACAGTTCCACCTGTGCTACCATTCCCGTCATAGGTCACCGAATAATAAGTGGCCATGTCTGGCGTGACCGTAAAATTCCCGATCGAGGCGAAATCATTGTAGGGCTTGACGTGATCGGCTGACCAATTGTTGGGGTCCCCCATCGCTGCTAACAGTACCGATTGACTGCCCACTTTTGGTCCTTTGTACTCCAAATCTCTGCACCCATAGACACCCTGAGGCGTTCCAGAAATGTTCGATGTAAATGCGTTCATGGCTCGTATTGGCGTTGCAGAAGGCGCGTACGATAACCGATCTACTGCAATATTACCGGTTGTGATCCAACTTCCGTTCGTAATATACTCACTGCCATTCGCATTGTTGAATGCATAGATGAACGTAGCGCCGGACGTTGAGCTACGTGTGCCCTGATGGACAAAGATTTGATCGCCGTTACCGGAGAATCCTGATATGGATCCCCCGAGAGATCCGTTGACACCGGTGTAGCTTGTCCCCGATGCATCCACGATAGCGGCGTTGCTGCTTGGATTGTTGGTGACGATGAACAACTTGCCTGCTGTCAGGTCAGTCGGCACCGTCCACGTCATATGCCCCTCCGAAGTCAAATCGGCGCTAAAATTTCCAGTAGCATAAATGCTGGCATCCGTAAAGTGTACAATCGTACCACTGCCAATATCCCTTAGAATAACAAATGCCCAACGTTGTGCCGGGTAAGGATCTTTGGCATTGATTCCCACAATTCCGATATCACCGGGGGACAAGGTCGTCGGAGTCGAACTAGCATGGCTCACACCCACAGGAATTAGCATGGTGACGACCATGACGAATGATAATAGAGCAGCTAACCAAGATTTCCGAATCTTCAAGTCAATCGCCTCCGATGAAAGTGCTTACAAAGATGCAGTGACAGCATAAACCTCAAAGCATACGCGTGCAATCATCCATATCCAAATCTTCATGTAGACACATCTTGCATTTTATCGTTACAAGATCATCATACCTTATATTGGAACCCAATCGGAATCAAAAACAGGGTCCGTCCCATGTAGCTATTTCATAGCTTATGGAGCAGCCCCGTTTCGTTACATTAATTATTTTAAAACACCGTCCACAATCAGTGCTTTTTCAAAAAGATTAACAAGTTCACTATCATAATGAATCCCCGACAATCTCTTTAACTCTGCCATAGCAATGGTCGGATCAAGACCTTTCCGGTAAGGGCGGTCAGAAGTCATTGCATCAAAGGTATCAGCAATCCCAATAATTCTGGCTTCAAGCAGAATATCATCTTCCTTAAGACCGTTGGGATATCCAGAACCGTCCAGTCTCTCATGATGTTGAAGGATAATCTGGCTAATATTCGTATAGTAAAGGTCTTTAACCATAATGTAACCGTCATAAGAATGACGCTTAATGATATCAAATTCCTCTTTTGTTAAGCTTCCTGGCTTATTTAAAATTTCTTCAGGGATATTGATTTTCCCTATATCATGAAACAAAGTCGCAAAATATAAATCCTCTAAACGGTCTTTTGTGAGTTTGAGCATTCTCGCTATTTTAAATGAAAACTCTTGTACACGGACACTATGTTGATACGTATAATTGTCCTTTCCTTCCACTTGTTTAACAATATTGGACAACTTCGCTATTCTGTGGCTAAGGTAGTGAAAGGCTGGTTTAGTGGTATACCACAATAGTTTCATATCAGTCATTGCACTAAAAAATACTGAATCCTGCAAATGCTGCACGTAAAAATAATCGCCTTGATCTAAAATGATATTTTCTTCATCTTTTTTATAACTGCATTTTCCTTCAATTATGTAGAAGAACTCCATTGTTTCAGATTCTTCAGCAGGGTGAACATAAAACATTTTACCATGTTGGATTTTTTGAAAGATCACTTCCGAGCCGTCCCCTTTTGCTAGGAGTGAAAAGTCGGAAGCTCCTTGCTGTTCATTTTCGATGCTGTCCCCGCCTTTTCCAATCTTCAGGCCCCTCATATGTAATCTTCCTCTCTTACCAGCCTACAACTAGCGGATCAATCCAAACCCACTGGTCAGCGATTTTCACTAGTTTCCATGAGTTCTCCGCGATGACACCGAGTTCGGCTGCTTTTTTGATGGCTTTATTGGAGATTTCCAAGGTTTCATCGTTCAGCTTGGTGATCAGTTGATTCAGCTCTCTGGTGTATTTCTCCGTCCGTTCCGCAAGTTCAGCGGCTTTACTCGATACTTTGGCGTTCAACTTGTCGATATTCTTCTGGATTTTGGCAGCATCTTTATTGTCGGCTGTGATCAAGGTTGCCAGCAGTTCATTGATGTCACTGTTGATATCTGCCACTTCCGCAGTTACGTCTGCATTGGCTTTATCCAGCTTCAACTGAGCTTCAGCGATTTCTTTAACGAGCTTGTCCTTCTTCGCGGGGTCGTTCTCCGCTTGCAGCTTCGCTTTCAGCTTATCCAGCTTCTCACTGAGTTTCACAGCATCCTTGCCCTGTTCAATGATCCGTACATCCCTCAGATAATCTGCCTGCAGCTCATCGGCTTTTTTAACCGCTTTTTCAATCTTTTTGTCGATTTCCTGGTTAGCTTTTTCAATAACTTTCAACGCTTCCTGCTGATCTTTCGTCAGATTCGCAGTCGGTGAAGCAAATACAGAACCACTTACCAGGAATAAAACTAACATTAGGATTGTGCTGCTTGCCAGTAGTTTTCTTAACATCTACGCCATCCCTTCTTAATAAACTTTTATTTATATTATTATAGTATGGCATGGGCATCTTTACCAGTTGTAATAGTTCCTAATTTTAATAGTTATAAAGGATAGAATTCACGAAATCTATGCGTATCTATCAGTTATCTTACCGATTCATAATCCAGGCCTCCACTTGACCTTCCGGAATAGGTTTGCTGAAATAGTAGCCCTGGATTTTATCACAATTTGTCCGTTCCAGGAAGGCAAGCTGTTCTACCGTCTCTACCCCTTCTGCCGTCACATTCAGTCCCATATCATGACCGATAGTTACAATGGAGCTGGCCAGAGCCATATTACTTGGTGTATCAATACTGTCAATGAAGGATTTATCGATCTTCAGGGTGTTAATCGGAAGCTGCTTCAAGTAACTAAGTGAAGAATATCCCGTCCCGAAATCATCCAGTGCAATGCTAATACCTTTGGCCCGCAGAAACTCCAGTTTCGCACTGATCGCTTCAAAGGATTCCATGAAAATGGACTCGGTGATCTCCAGCTCCAACAATTCAGGTCTAAGTCCTGTCTCCTGCAGCACCGACTCCACCATATCTGTGAAATCATCAAGCATTAATTGAATAACAGAAATATTCACGGAGACGTGATAGCCCTCATACCCTTTGTTCTGAAGATCCACAATGAATGTGCTTGCCGTCCGCAGTACCCATTCCCCGATCGGTATGATTAAGCGGCAATCCTCGGCGATTTTGATAAAAGATAGCGGAGATACAAATCCCAGTACCGGGCTGTTCCAGCGCAATAACGCCTCAAACCCCCAGACGCTACCTGTTCCCAATTCAACAAGCGGCTGATAATGCAGGGAAAGCTCATTATTGGTGATTACATTTCTTAAGTGCTTCTCGATAATCATACGCTCGTCAAAATGCTGCTGCATCGCCTGGCCGTAGAGCACATAGATGCCTTTTCCCGCTTCCTTCGCTTTGTACATGGCGATATCAGCATTCTTCAGCAGCTCCTCAGCACTCACTCCGCTCTCCGGATAGGTGGCGATCCCGATGCTTGTTGAGATGTGTACCACGCTGTCACCCAGCAGGAACGGCTCTTTGAATTCCTGAACCAACGCGTCTGCATATACAATCGCTTCTCCGGGACCGGCAATATCTTTTAGCAAAATAACAAACTCATCTCCGCCGAAACGGAAATGCTTACTTCTTCCATCCGCTGGCCCAAGCAGGCGCTCCCCGACTTTCACAAGTAATTGATCCCCAAAGGAGTGTCCCATCGTATCGTTTATATATTTGAAGTTATCGATATCGAGGAAGAAGAGTGCAGCATGGCTGCCGGAGTGCTGTTCAATAAAGGTGCCTAACTCCTCGGTGAGGGACAATCGGTTCGGAAGTCCGCTGAGCGCATCGTTATAAGCAAGCAGTCGGTATTTCTCTTCGCTGATCTGCAGCAGCTTCTGGTTCTCTACTACCTTGTTATACTGTTCAACAAGCTCATCCTGCAGAGCGGTGAGCTCCTCATAAGTCGACTCTAGCTCCTGATAGCTCATTTGCAGCTTATTTTCTACGCCCTTACGGTCGGTCACATCAGTCATAGAACCCGCAAAACGGATAAATTCCCCAGTCGGACTCCGCAGCACTTTACCTCTGGCCTGAAACCACTTATAGTCACCCGACTTCGCAAGCATACGGTATTCGCTGTAATAATAGGCCGAACGCCCCTCCAAATGAAGCTTGCGCTGCTCTTTCTCCTCCTCGGCATCCTCCGGATGCAGGATATTCCTCCACCCGCCATGAGTTTCGTCGATCTCATCCTTCTCGTAGCCAAGCAGTTCATACCAGCTGTCCGAAAAGTAATAGATCATCGTCGACATATCCACATCCCAGATGACGGCGTCGGAGCCGTAAGTTGCCAAACCGAACCGCTCGTTGCTTCTCTCCAGATTCTTGCGCATCCGCCGGACCAAACCTACATAGAAGAGCAGAATGGCGATAAAGGTAATCAGTATAACAAAAGCTGCGATAATGCTGATAACCAGACTTTTATAAGTCTCATAGAAAGAGAAGGGCTTGTTGATGATCTCGCTGCCTTCAGGCAGCTTTTTAAGTGATATATCAAAACGTTGAAGTTCATTATAATCGAACACATTGCGGACCGTATTCTTGGATAGAATCGGGATATAGTCGAAATTCCAGCCCTGCAGTACCTGGATGGCCATGTTTGCCGCTTCTTGGCCCTGGATTGTTCCGCTAATCATGCTTCCGCCAAAGGCCCCATGGTTCAAACCGAAATCGTAGATATGATAGACGGGAACGCTGCTGCTCTGGCTGAGCTGGCTGGAAAACCGGTCAAATTCCGTGATTTGCCCTGTAGAATCGCTGTAGTACGTGGTCATGAGAATAATGCTGTCAGAGGTCAATTCTGCTGCTTTAGTGAAAATTTCTGCACTCGAAAGACGATTCATCGGATACAATTGCAAGCCCAGGTTCATGGATAGAATCTTATCGATGACCATTTTACCTGTGGATAGTCCGCTTTCGGAGTTGTCAAAAACGACATATACATTCTTCAGAGACGGATTCACTTCAAGTGCCATCCTTATCGTTTCAACCGGGTTGATCTCCTCAACGACACCTGTAATACGGTCTAGTGATTTCACGTTGTTCACGCCAACCTGGTTCACCCCGCTGAATACAATCGGTGCATCGTTCAGAATCTCCTTACGGTGGCTGATGGCGAAATTGAGCGCACTATCATCGGTTACGATGATGACGTCGATATGTACGTTTCTATACTTGGATTTGATCATTTCATAAAAGCGGTTCAAATTATCAATGTTAGGGTACCGTTTCCAGTCCATATATTCGGTGTAGATCGTTGGAATATTATTGGCATTCCGGAGCTGAGCCTCGATTCCTTCATTCTGATCGTCAGTCCAGTCGAAGCCTTTATGATATGAATTAAGTATCAGTACATTCTGTTCCGGCTGCTCATACATTGCGCTAGTTACTGCCGGAGTACTCGCTGCAAGGAATAAGATACCGATGATTATCCCAAGCCCTAGTTTCAACAAAAGCTTGAGATGAAATCTCTCATCACACATAAGTACACTCCCATTCATCTATGCTCAAGGTCACTATTTTACTTATAAAACGGGAAAATTCGACAATATACTAATTCGTTGTTCCTGCTTCTCTTTCCTCTTTTGTCCATTGAAAAGCTTAGAATTTTTAGTTATCTGAAGGCACTCCTAAAGTTTCAAGCTTCACCTTCGTTGCTCCACCTTGTATCTTCAATAAAAAACGGCTTCCCGTAGATATAGGGAAGCCGTTATCACGTATTATCTTATTTCATTTTTATCTCAGCACTGATGAAGCCATGCGGATATACGTATGCCTTCTCCCGCGGATCACAATAGAATATGCCATGATGTTTTCGGGTACAGCGATTCCCGTATAGCCGCCGTCGCCTATATGGAATAAATCGGCCCCGGCCATTTTCCCGTTAAGGGCGATCTGCCGGATCGTTCCTTCATCCGCACCCTCCTGGCTCGTTCCCGTGGCGAGCAAAGCAAGTGCACCTTCCCGCTGCACGGCCTGCACCATCTGGCGGGAGGCCTCAACCGTAATACCCGGAACCGTTCCGGGGGAAGGAAGCAGCACAATATCGGCGCCGGCCCGAACAAAGCTGCGTATTTCATCTACATTCACGATGTCGCTCCCTGCTTCTCCCGCCACACCAGCGCCATGCATTTTGCCGGCGATAATCAGCATTTCCTGGCCTATGGCTTCACGAGCTGATCTGATCGCCTGGCGGATCTCCTGATTGGTAACCCCTGTTTTGGGGTTACCAATCAGGAGATGAAGTCAAAACCGAGATCGCGGGCTTTCCGAATGGTATCGGCAGATGCCCTTCTTCCCGGGGGCAAGAGATCCAGAGCCTCTGCAGGATGCGCCTGCGGATCCACTGGCTCTAGGTTCAGGCCGACCGGTCGGCCAACCAGTTTTTTTAGCATACGGATGACCTCGGAAGGTTCTTGTGAGGGTAACCCGGCAATGGCAGGGGCATTGACATCGATGAAATTCAGCAGAATCATATCGGCTCCAAAGGCAGCCACAACCTCTGCATTGGTCACGCTTGGGTACAGCGGCATTACATTCGTGATTACCTCGGCAATGAGTACGCGTCCTTCCGAGGCTTTGATTGCCTGCTTAAGCTCGGTGGCTTTCATGTTTGCGAAATCCGACGCCGTGCAGTCCAGTAAACGTTTCATCATAAACTCCCCTTTATAGCAGATCGATTGGTATCTCTCTTCTACTGTAGTCTATGAAATCCATTTCACAGCAAGCTCGAATACTGTTCCCGGCAATTAATTTCAGGGCAACTAGCAGAATAATAATTGCCGTCAGCCCATAACAGGAGAGGGAGGTAAAAAATCTTTTTGAATCCTATATGCTAACCGGTTGACATATGCTTTTCAGCTTATCTATAATGGATTTGTAAGCTTTATCATGCTTTTCATTTCCTATCAGACAGGGGCGTATCAAGTTGACCATTCCCAATAAAGTCATGCTAATTACGTATGCGGACAGTATGGGCCGCAATTTACAGGAAACAGCAGAGCTGCTGAATAAGCATTTCACCAGTGCTATTGGCGGCGTACACATCCTGCCGTTCTATCCATCTTCCGCGGACCGCGGTTTTGCCCCACTCACTTACGACACAGTAGATCCTGCATTCGGCTCATGGGAGGATATTGCCCAGATTGGCAACCAGTTCTATTTGATGTACGACTTCATGATTAACCATATTTCCCGCAGCTCCCATTATTTCGCCGATTTCCAGCAGCACAAAGATCAATCGGAATATGCCGACCTGTTCATCCGGTATAAGGATTTCTGGCCGGGCGGCGAGCCTACCCCTGAGGAAGTCGATGCTATCTATAAACGCAAGCCCCGTGCTCCTTATATTGATGTAACCTTTGCCGATGGAAGCAGCGAGAAGATCTGGTGCACTTTTGATGAGGAGCAGGTCGACCTCAATTTATATACAGAAACAGCCAAACAATTCGTGAGACATCATCTGGAAGGTCTTTCACAGCATGGAGCGTCTATCATCCGTCTGGATGCATTCGCCTATGCCACGAAAAAGGCCGGAACCAGCTGTTTCTTCATTGAGCCGGATACGTGGGAGATGCTTGATGAGGTCAAGGACATTCTGGAGCCGCATGGTGTGGAACTGCTGCCGGAGATTCATGAGCATTACAGCATTCAAATGAAACTGGCGGAACAAGGGTATTGGGTATACGATTTCGCCCTGCCTATGCTTGTCCTTCACGCATTATACAGCGGGTCATCGCATCGTCTGGAGCACTGGCTTCGCATCTGCCCGCGTAAGCAATTCACGACTCTGGATACCCACGACGGAATCGGCATTGTGGATGTGGCTGATCTCTTATCACCGGAGGAAATCGAGGATACCAAAAACAACTTATTCACCCAAGGGGCCAATGTCAAAAGAGTCTACAACACCCTGGCGTACAACAACCTGGATATCTATCAGTTGAATTGCACCTATTACTCCGCGCTTGGCGATGATGATGATGCTTATGTGCTGGCCCGCGCGATTCAATTCTTCACCCCGGGCATTCCCCAGGTCTATTATGTAGGTCTGCTCGCCGGCAAAAATGATCTTGAGCTTCTGGAGGAAACCAAAGTCGGCAGAAATATTAACCGCCACTACTATTCCAAAGAAGAGGTCGAGGAGAACTTGGGACGTCCGGTACTCCGCCGCTTGTTCCAATTGATGGAATTCCGCAATTCGTATCCTGTATTTGACGGAGAGCTCACTGTGGTAGACACTGGAGCGGCCTCCACGATAGAATTAACCTGGAATCAAGGGAAGCTGCGGGCAACCCTGCGCGCGGATCTGGCTACACGTCAGTTCACCGTTTATTACACAGACGAATTTACCGGGGAGGAAAAGCTACTTACCGGAGTATAGATAGGGAGAGCAACACGATGCCGACGATCAAAGATGTGGCACGGGAGGCCGGCGTTTCCGTCACGACCGTGTCCAGAGTACTGAATAACAGAGGATATCTCAGCGAAGAGCTGAAGCAAAAGGTATTTGGAGCCATGGAGTCTCTGAATTATCGTCCGAATGAGCTGGCCCGTTCACTCAGCCGCTCCAAGTCGAACATTATCGGGCTTATCATCCCCCATGTCTCCCATCCTTTTTTCGGTCAGCTCGCCGGTCATATTGAGGATTACGCTTACCGGAGCGGCTATAAGCTGCTGCTCTGCAATTCCCAGCTGGACCAAAGCAAGGAGAGCGAATATATTGATATGCTGCGGTCTAGCAGAGTAGATGGCATAATCATGGGCAGTCATACGCTTGAGGTGGAAGCCTACCAGAATATCCACCTGCCCGTGGTTACCTTGGATCGGAAGATTTCGGAGACGATTCCGTATATTTGTTCCGATAACTATCACGGGGGAATGCTGGCTGCCACTCATTTGATGGATAACGGCCGCCAGAATCTTGCTTTTATTGGCGGGCATCCTCATCTGAATGTATTATCCCGGGCAAGACATGAGGCATTCCTGGATGCTTCCAAAGAGCGGGGAATCGAGCATACCTCGCTGCATACGGATATCAACGGCTTTGACTTTCAGGAATACGAGCTGTTATTGGATCAACTGTTCGAAAGATACCCGAAAGTCGACGGCATTGTAGCTGGGAGTGATCTCATTGCTGCCTATGCAGTTAAAGCCTGTCAGATCCGGGGTTATAGAATACCTGAAGATATTGCGATTGTAGGATATGACGGAACCTACGTCTGCGGCCTGGTGCATCCCGCAATCACCACAATCGTTCAGCCTATAGAGGCCATGGCCAAGCTTGCGGTCGAGCTGGTCATCGAACAAGTGGAAGGACGCAAAGTGCTCATGGAGCATATTCTTCCCGTCTCTCTCCGCAAAGGCGGAACAGCCTAATTTAGAGGAAGAGCTATTTAAAGATTATCTGAGTGATATGAAACACCACTTGCGCCAAATTGTTTCGGATGCCGGTTTTCTCTAAAAGAAATCCCCCGCTTTTGCTTCCATAACGGAAACAAGAACGGGGGATTTTGTTGAAAAGACTTTATTTCATGAACTGTTCCAGCAGAAGTTCTACACTAAGCTCCGAAGTGGATGGCAGCAGCAGATCGGCTGCTCCAAGCTGCTCAGCAATTCCAATGCCTACGGCAAGCATACCAGCCGCTTGAATCGCGGAAATTCCGGCAGCAGCATCTTCAATACCAATGCAGTTCCGAGGTTCTACATCCAGCATTTCCGCAGCTTTAAGGAAGATCTGCGGATCCGGTTTGCCCTTGCAGATGTCTCCGGGATCTGCAACTGCCTGGAACCAGTGAGCAGCTTCCAGTCTATCCAGAATCAACGGGGCATTATGACTGGCCGATGCCAGACCTACTGCGATGCCGCGCTCCTGCAGGCCCATTAGAAGGCTCTCAATGCCCGGGAGCAGATCTGCAGGTGTAATCCGTTCGATCATTATCTTGTAATTCTCATTCTTCTTGGTAGCAAGGGCCAGCTTATCCTGCTCCGTGAGTTGTAATTCGCTTCCTTCCAGAATGATCTCCAGGGATTCCATCCGGCTGACACCCTTCAGCCGTTCATTCTTTTCCCGGTCAAACGGCAGTCCCAGCTCATCGGACAGCTCCTTCCATGCCAGGAAGTGGTACTCTGCGGAATCGGTAATTACTCCATCCAGATCAAAGATGACCGCTTCCAGCTTTCTCGCCAGAGATACCTTTACCGGTTTCCGTGGTGGCAGCAGCAATTCATGCCCCTTGTGCCGGATCGTAAGCCCATCACCCTCAAGCAGTGTATACTCCACTTCATCCTTACTCACAAAGATATCCACCAATTGACCCCGGTTCATAATCTTAAAGCGATAGCTCTCCCACTGTTCCGGAAGCGCCGGATTGAAGCACAGCACACCATCTGCCAGCCTCATTCCCCCGAATCCATTCACAATCGACATCCATGAGCCGGACATTGCTGCCGTATGAAGGCCATCCTTGGCATTGCGGTTAATATCATCCAGATCCATCCGGACCGTACGGTCAAAGTAAGAGTAGGCGCCAGCCAAATCTCCAATCTCCGCTGACATTATACTGTGAATACACGGCGATAAAGAGGAGTCATGGGTGGTAAGAGGCTCGTAATAATTATAATTTCTGATTTTATCCGCAAGGCTGAACTTATCACTCAACAGGAACATCACCATCACCAGATCTGCCTGCTTGAGCACCTGATGACGATAAATCACCAGCGGATGGTAATTCAGCAGCAGTGGATATTTATCCGCCGGTGTATTGTCGAAGTCCCATTTCTTCTTCGTCAGGAAGGTATCATCCTGGGCGTAGATTCCCAACTCCTTGTCAAAAGGAATGAACATGGTCTGCGCGGCCCTTAGCCACACCGCTTCTTCTTCCTGGGTCAGACCGATACTTTCCTGCAACCGGGCATAATGCTCCGGATATTTCTGCCGCAGCAGTTCCACGGTTTCACACGCAAAGATCAATTGATCCTGCACCATTAGATTGGTATACGTATTATTGTTAACGATAGCTGTATACTCATCCGGTCCTGTCACGGCATCAATGCAGAAGGCACCGCCACGCGCAGGGTTAAAGTGTCCCATATCCACCCAGAACCGGGACGTCTCGAACAGAATTTCCGCACCTTTGGCAGCGAGAAACTCATAGTCCCCCGTAGCTTGTACGTATTGCTTCAGGCCATAGGCGATATCTGCATTGATATGGGCCTGAGCTGTACCCGCCGGGAAATAGGCAGAGTTCTCTTCCCCGTCAATCGTGCGCCAAGGATATAACGCTCCCTTTTGCGACATGACCGCTGCCCGATCTCTCGCTTTACCCAGCGTAGCGTATCGGAATTCCAGCAGCGCCCTGCTAATCTCCGGCTGGGTGTAAGTGAAGAAAGGCAGCATATACATTTCCGTATCCCAGAAGTAATGCCCTTCATACCCTTCTCCGGTAAGACCCTTGGCGCCGATATTCGTTACGCCGTCACGGCCGACCGATTGCAGCAATTGAAAAGCATTGAAGCGGATTCCTTGCTGCAGCGCAGGGTCTCCATTAATCTCCACATCCGTCCGGCTCCAGAAGGCATCCAGATATTCCCGTTGCTCGTGGGCAAGCCCTTCAAAGCCGGTCTGCTCCGCCATGCGAAGCACCTCTGCACTCCGGCTCATCAGCTCATCCTCGGGATAATCCTTGGAGGTATGATAAGAAATATATTTACTTAGTGTAACCGTCTCTCCGCGCAGCACCGGAACTTCAAAGACAGCGGAGATCCGCTCACCTTCTACTTTCTCCGTCACTTCATAACCGGATAACGCATGCAGGGTATGGCTCATCGTCGTTAGTAGAGCAAAGCCGGTATGCCGCGTCCGCTGCTTCATCCAGATCAAGGAATCTCCATGCTCAGCACCTTCCGGTAGCAGGCTCGGCTCCGCACTCCCCGCACCAAGGCGGGGATCATCGGTTGCCTCCGGCCGGGCGATTACGCCGTCCATGACCGAAGTAAACGTTACGGTTCCGTCGAAATTGAGCGCGGTTACTTCATAATCCACAGCAGCCAAATGTTTATGCCGCAGGGCCACCATCCGCCGGATATTCAGCAGCACGCGGTGCCCCGCAGGTGATTCCCATTCCACCTGCCGGAGCAGGATGCCGCTCTTCATATCCAACTGCCTGGTATAACAGTGAATCTTGCCTGTATTTAAATGAAAGGAATGTCCTTCTATGCTGAGCTCGATAATCTTGGCGTCTGTCACATTCAGCATCGCCTGGTTGCGTGACGGATACCCGTAAGCCCCTTCGGGATACGTAATCGGTTCCGAATCGAAGAATCCATTCAGGTAATTGCCGGTAACCGAAGTTCCCGCAGTTCCATGATACCCCTCCTCGAAATTACCCCGCATCCCAATATATCCATTGCCCAGGGCGAACACACTTTCACTTCTTTGATTATTCTCATCCTCGTAAGCATCCTCACCCAGGCTCCACTCACGGTATGGGTACAAGGCCTCCGGATGTTCGTATGGTTTCATCTTCATCTGAATGCGGCTCCTCCTAACAGCAGTCTGCTTCTGTCTTTGATCTGTTTATTCTGAACATAAGACTTTCCATTTGGTTGAGGCCGTAACTACGGTGAATGTTTGGACTTCCGGCCGCTGTTGTCTCCCGATTTCTTGATTAAAACCGCTCTCCGCGGTTGAAATCCGGAGACAGCATATGCTTCCGTTGCGAGCTTTCCTTCGGAAAGCTTTCGGGCGGACGCTACCGCTCCTCCAGCTCCAAAAATCCCCCTTCGTTACCTATACCTTTTTGTTAAATACTTAAGTTCAGCTTATATATTTGTTTTATATTTCCCCGCAGTCTCTTAACCTTTGACCGATCCGCCCATCAGGCCACGTACGAAATACTTTTGCAGCAGGAAGAAAATAGCCAGCGGCATCAGCATCGAGATAAAGGCGGCAGAGGTCAGCAAATGCCAGTCGTTGCCGCGTGATCCGACGAGATCAGCGATCTTCATGGACATCACCTGTACGGACGGCTGGTTCCCGATAAAGATAAGGGAGACCAGATAGTCATTCCATACCCAGAGGAACTGGAAGATCCCGATTGAAGCCAGCGCAGGTACGGATAACGGTAGAATCAGTCTGCTGAATATCGTGAAATGACTCGCTCCGTCAATAAACGCCGACTCAAACAAATCTTTTGGCAGCTGGCTGATAAAGTTGTACATGAAATACGTTACCAGCGGCAGACCGAAAGCGGTATGCGCCAGCCATATCCCTAAATAACTGCCGTTCAAACCAAGCGCCGTATAATCCTTCAGCACCGGAATGAGTGCAACCTGGATCGGGATGACGAGCATACAAATAATGATGACGAACAAGGTTTTGCGGCCCGGGAACCGCAGCCAGGCGAAAGCATATGCGGCAAAAGAGGCAATCAGTACAGGAATTACCGTTGCGGGAACAGCAATCGTCAGCGTATTCCAGAACGCCTGCGACAAACCTGAACCCTTCTGCACCGTTTCGCTACCATCGGCTTCCTTGAGTTTATATTCCTTGCCTGAAAGTACATTTTTATAGTTGTCCAGCGTCAGATCCGGTTTAGTCTCCCAGCCCTGCTCTTGAACATTAACCGTGCGCGCTCTGCGGTTCTCCCACAGCAGGCGGTTTCCGTCAACGGTAACACCCGCTTTAAGCTCATCGTCGCTATAAGTCTTGCCGTTCACTTCAATGGGTTCGCGGAGATCCACGTCCTTGGAGAGTTGAATCGTCTTCCCTGCTGTCCATTCCTGATGCGGCAACACCTTCCACCAGCCGGTATGCAGGATGTCGACCGCCGGACGGAATGAGGAGACAAAGAGTCCCAGTGTCGGCAGCAGCCATATAAAGCAAATGAAGCCTAGAACGATGTTAACAATGGTTTTACTTCCTTTTCTCTTCTTCTTGCCGACCATTAGAATCCCCCCTGCTTGCGGAACTGTCGCAGATTAATAATGATTACAGGCAAGACTGCAATCAGCAGAACAATCGCCAGCGTCGATCCGTAACCGAAGTTACGGTACATGAAGAACTGCCGGTAGAACTGAGTCGCCACCACTTCTGTATCGTATTGACCACCCGTCATCACCATGACGACGTCAAATATTTTCAGCGTAAAGACAATAATGGTTGTTGTTACCGTCAGGATCGTGGTCGAAATGTAAGGAATCATGATTCCGAAAAAGATTTTGATCTCCGATGCTCCATCCACACGCGCCGCTTCCATAATATCCTCTGGAACACCTTTGATCGCCGCGGAGAAAATAACCATCGCGAACCCGGTCTGCATCCAAATCAATATTACTATGAGGAAAAAGTTGTTCCACGGCTGCAGCATGCTGGTCCAAGCCTGCGGCTCACCGCCGAAATAAGTCACAATCGCGTTCAGAAATCCGATTTGTTCATCGCCAGGTTGATAGTAATATACAAACTTCCATATAACCCCTGCTGCTACGAAAGAGATCGCCATCGGCATAAAAATAATGGATTTAGCAATTTTCTCATAACTGCTGCGGTCTGCCAGGATGGCAATCAAGAGACCGAAGGTGACGCATGCCAGTGTTCCCACGAACACCCAGAGCAAGTTGTTGCGCAGTGCAGTCGCCATCAGATGATCACTGAAGATAGCGGCATAATTGCTGAGTCCAACAAATTCCTCAGAAGATGCGTTGAAAAAACTGAGATACAACGTCCGCAGTGCAGGCAGAATCAGCAGCCAGCCCAGGATCAGAACTGCAGGCCCGACAAAAATAAAGGGGAGCACCCTTTTGCGTATAAATTCAGGGTACTGTTCAACCGCCCATGTGAGGGTATAGTAAATTAAATAAACGCCCAGCACGCCCCAAAGGACGGCAAGAACCGCAGTGACCAGCGGATTCAGCGTCGAATCCCGGAAAAACCTGAAGATCAGACCGTTAACGACGATGTTGGCTGCGAGTACAACCAGGGATAAAAGCACCGCCTTCATGCTGATTCTTTGCTTTGCTTGTGCACCCATGTAAGCTCCTCCTATAAGCAGACAAAAAGAGGGGCAGATGTTCTTGCCAACCTTGCTGCCCCTCTTCATGTGTGCTGCCTTTTTAATACTAAGTTACGTTTGGCCTATTAGTTATTCCAACCGGACTGAATTTGTTCCAGTGCCTGGTCAAGAGTAGCCGTACCACTTACGTAGTCGGTCATTCCTTTCCAGAAGGTTCCTGCACCTACTTTACCAGGCATGAGGTCAGAACCGTCAAAACGGAGTGTGGAAGCATCTTGAACCAGCTTCGCCATGCGGCGATCGGATTCAGAACTGTACCAGTCGAGTGAAGCATCGTTCATTGGCGCGATCACGCCGCCGGATTGTACCCAAGTTTTGATGGATTCACCAGTAGTGAAGAATTCCATAACCGCACGAACTTCTGGACGATCGTTGAACATAGCGTAAATGTCGCCTGCTACCAGCACTGGCTTGCCGTATTGCGGATCAATGGACGGCAGGTAGAACCAGTCATAATCCTCATCTACTTTAGCTGTTTCAGGGAAGAAGCTTGTAATAAAGTTCCCTTGACGGTGGAACCAGGCTTTCGGCGGGTTGTCGAACATTGGTTTTGGAGCATCACCGAATGCAGTGGTTACGATGGATTTAGTACCGCCATAAACATAATCTTTGTTCATCCAGATTTGGGACATTACTTCTACTGCATGTTTAACTTCTGGGGAAGTGAACGGAAGCTCGCCTTTTACCCATTTGTCATAATTCTCAGGAGTGGTCGTACGAAGCATAATATCTTCTACCCAGTCTGTAGCTGCCCAGCCGGTAGCTGCTCCGCTTTCAATACCGATTGCCCATGCAGGATCGCCGTCTTTGGCAATTTGCTCGGTCAAGGCCATCATTTCATCCCAAGTTTGAGGAATGGTGTAGCCGGCTTCTTCAAATTGTTTCTTAGGATACCATACAAGGCTCTTTACGTTACTGCGGTTCCAGATACCGGCCATAATTTTGCCGTCTTTACCGTCCATAGTGGACATATCCAGCCAGCTTTGGTTGTAGTTGGCTTTCAATTTGGCTTGATCCAGAACGTTAGTCAGGTCAACCACTTTGCCTGTTTTAGCAATGGAAGAGAGCAGACCCGGTTGCGGGAAGTCCGCAATATCAGGAGCGTTGCCGCCGTCAACACGGATGTTGATTGTAGCTTCAAATTCCTTGGAGCCTTCATATTGAATGTCGATGCCTGTTTTAGCTTCAAAATCCTTAATGCTGTTCTCGAATTTCACTTGGTCAGCATCCACGAACGGTCCGAACATGGTTACCTTGGTTCCTTTATATTCACCTTTCATCGCCAACTCCAGCGGAGTGCCCGCAGCGTCTGTACCGCCGTTGTCTGTCGATGCCTGATTGTTATCTGCTGTTTGATTATTGGTCGCTGCCGGAGGATCCGTTGGAGCAGCATTATTGTTGTTACCTCCGTTACCGCATGCACTCAGCATCATTGTAAATGATAAGCAAAGGGCCAAAGCGAGCGACATTTTACGTCCTGAAGCTTTTTTCATCTTTTCATACATCCCCTTTAATTGTTTTAGAGAATTGCATTATTCATTGATGATACGGTTGCCCGAACCGTTACCAGGCTCAATCACCTCCCTTGCAAAGCTTTTCAGAAACGCCTCTGATCTTTCGTAAAAAATTATTTTTTGTTCCGCGACTATAATAATAACGCTTTCATTTCCATGATAACACACCGAATGGGCGTTTCCAATACCGTGTTATATTTATTTTTCACTTTCTTTGGCTTTCAGGTGCTCTAATTCCTAGTCTGTAATATAAAACTACCTTTGGTTTTGTTGGTTATTGAAAAGCTTTTCAGTCTGCCGGGAAAAGAAAGGAGCCTGCTCATTTCTCCCGTGAGGACTCCCTCACGATTAATCTGTGCTCCAATTTTTCACGATTGACCTTGACGCTTCCGGTGGTAAGCAATTCATGAATTTTCTCTGCTGCCCTGTACCCCAATTCATAGATCGGCTGAGCAATGGTAGTCAGCTTAGGTATGAACATACTGGACATTCGCAGATTATCAAATCCAATAACGGATACTTGCCCTGGTACAAGGATATTGCGGTCTTTCAGATAGGATATGGTTCCCATGGCAAATTCGTCAGCGACGCAAAATACAGCGGTTAGTTCAGGGTAAGCCGTGAACAACTCATGTGCAGCCTGATACGCATGCTCAAAGCGGTGGTTGGCAGAACGGATCTTCTCTACATTGTACTCCAGCCCGTGTTCCGTCAAAGCTCTAACGAATCCATCGTAACGCGGCGGCCCCGATATCGAGTTGTCATGGTTGAAGCCGATCATACCAATTTGCTTGTGACCCAGATCGATTAGAAATTTCACAGCCTCATAGGCTGCAACTTCATCATCGATCTCCACGCAGGGGATATCATATTCATCCGAGTGGGAAGAGACAAGCACAAAGGGAATCCGGCAGCCTACCAGCTTCTCGTAATACTCCGGGTACAGAACATCACTGGCAAATACGATTCCGTCCACCTGCTTCTCGTGGAAAGCATCGATATAGGACAGGAGGCGTTCCTTATCGCGGTCCGTATTACAGATCATCAGACTGTAACCCAATCTGTTGCACGCATCCTGCATGCCCCGGATAACTCCTGCAAAATATAGATTCTCAATATCCGGAATGAGAAGACCCAGCGTGAATGATTTCTTGTAGATCAGTCCACGTGCGAATGCATTCGGCTGATATTGCAGGGCCTGTATAGCGTTCATTACCCTAGTTCGTTTACTTTCCACCACCGTTTCCGGTGCATTCATCACACGGGATACGGTACTGATGGATACTTCGGCCATCTTGGCGACATCTCTGATTGTTGGCTTCATGACTGATAACTTCCTTTTTAGAAAACCTTTTCAAGGTGATTATAACAAGGTGATTGTCACAGCACAAGAGGTTTTTTAACCGCTTACAATATTTTTTTAGTTCTTTTTCATGCGTAAATATCTATTTTTCCTACTAATCTTAAAAATATTCAGATAAAAACGGTGCCTTGAACGACGATATTTTGAAAAGCTTTTCAAAATATCGTTAATACTACATTATCACTCTCCAATTTGTTCATTCCCCATCAATGCGCTTACTTAAAGTATGTTGATAATATATATTCATGCTATACTCATGGGGTAGTTTGATTCTCAGCTGCAAATACTGCTTGATAATACTATATAGAGGATATATACAGGAGGGATACAATGAAGCAGCTTCAGGACATACCGATATCCATACTCGATCTGGCACCTATTATTGAAGGAAGCACAGCGGCAGATTCTCTTCAAAATACCCTGGACTTAGCACGCCATGCGGAACAATGGGGTTATGAAAGGTATTGGCTGGCGGAGCATCACAACATGCCCGGTATTGCCAGCTCAGCGACCTCAATTGTGATCGGTCATGTAGCAGCGGGTACAAAGCGTATTCGTGTAGGTTCGGGCGGCATTATGCTAAGTAACCATGCCCCGCTTGTCATCGCGGAGCAGTTCGGGACACTGGAATCACTATACCCCGGGCGCATTGATCTTGGGCTTGGAAGAGCTCCTGGTTCAGACCAGCCGGCTTCGCGGGCTCTTCGAAGAGGCCTCAGCCGTGACGGTCATGAGTTTCCCGAGCAGTTAGCTGAGCTGCAGTCATACCTGGATCCCGACACCTTTGATTCCCGTCCACCAGGTGTTCGCGCGATTCCAGGTGAGGGCCTGAATATTCCCATTTGGCTGCTGGGTTCCAGTGGCTTCAGTGCACAATTGGCAGGCCAACTCGGTCTTCCATTTGCTTTTGCCAGCCATTTCGCGCCCGATTATCTTCTTCCTGCACTGCATTTATACCGCAGCAGCTTCCGTCCATCAGCGGCACTTGATCGTCCGCATGTCATGGTCGGACTGGGCGTCACAGCGGCAGATTCAATAGAAGAAGCCCGCCGTCTGGCGACCTCGCAGCAGTTGCAGTTCCTTAACATTATCCGTGGACGCACTGGTAAGCTCCAGCCTCCGGTAGATCGTATGGATGAAATGTGGACGCTGCAAGAGAAGGCCCTTCTTCTGGATAAAATGAAATATTCTCTTGCCGGCGATGCGGACTCGATCCGAACAAGAGCACTTGAGATTCTAGAGGAAACAGACGCCGATGAGTTTATCATTGCTTCCCAGATCTATGATCATACCGCCCGGCTACACTCCTATGAGCTGACAGCTAAAGCCTTCAAGGGATTATAACCATCCCATATAGATTCATGAATTTAAGCATGACTGACCTCAGGGCAATGGAAGAGATTCGCCGGCCAAATAAGTAGTCCTCCCAAAAACCACTATTCGACAAGAAGACAGAATTGACAACAGCGATGGATATATAATTCCGCTGATACGGGGAGAATTCGGTCGAAAACAACAAAATCACGGCAAAAAAGAGGGAGGAAGGCCTGGATGGAAGCTAGCAGATTTAAAGAAAGCTCTCAGACGGCTGGAGGAGGCACTTGAAGCGGTTGGACGAGGTGTATTGAGCGGTTAGGGGGGTACCTGGAGCGGTAAGATAATAGGAAGAGAAATAGATTAAGACACTGCAAAGATGAGACTGTGCTTAGAACATGATACTATATATTTACGATAATAAAGAGGAGATGGATATATTGAAGCAAGAAGTCATGAACCGTTTTATTTCTTATGCCCAAATGAATACGCAGTCTGATGATGACAGCGATACCTGTCCTTCCACCGAAGGACAATGGGTGCTCGCACGCAAGCTTGTAGAGGAGCTGCGCGAAATTGGGTTGCAAGAGGTAACACTGGATGACAACGGATATGTAATGGCTACGCTGCCGGGGAACAGTGATAAGGATATTCCGGTAATCGGATTCCTGGCGCATCTCGATACAGCTACCGATTTCACAGGAGAGGGTGTGAAGCCGCAAATCATCGAGTCATACGAAGGCGGCGATCTGGTACTGAATAAGGAGCTGAACATTGTACTCTCTACAGCCAGCTTCCCTGAGCTGGAGGGGTACAAAGGACATACACTGATCACAACAGATGGCACTACATTGCTAGGTGCAGATAATAAGGCGGGAATTGCCGAGATTATGACGGCTATGGCTTATCTGATCAATCATCCGGAAATCAAACACGGCAAGCTGCGGGTGGCCTTTACACCTGATGAGGAGATTGGACGCGGACCACATAAGTTTGATGTAGCTGCATTCGGCGCTAACTATGCCTATACAGTAGACGGCGGACCGCTTGGCGAGCTGGAATATGAGAGTTTTAATGCGGCGGCAGCCAAAATCACGATCAACGGAGTGAACGTTCACCCGGGTACTGCCAAGGATAAGATGATACATTCCTCTAAAATCGCTATGGCGCTGCACTTAAGACTGCCTGCCGGGGAAGCTCCCGAATTCACAGAGGGGTATGAAGGCTTTTATCACCTGATATCCATCCAGGGAAGTGCGGAGCGCAGCAAGCTTCACTATATTATCCGCGACTTCGATCGTGTGTCGTTTGAGGCACGCAAAGCCTTCTTGTCATCCGTAGTAGATGAATTTAAGAGTACATACGGTGATGACAACATTACTCTTGAACTAAATGACCAGTACTACAATATGCGTGAAAAGATCGAACCTGTACGGCACATTGTCGATATCGCTCATGAGGCCATGGAGAACCTGGGAATTGCACCGGTGATTCGCCCTATCCGCGGAGGAACGGACGGCTCCCAGCTTTCTTACATGGGTCTGCCCACTCCGAACATCTTTACGGGGGGAGAGAACTTCCACGGTAAGTTTGAATATGCTTCAGCGGACAACATGGTGAAGGCTACCCAGGTCATCATTGAAATTGCTAAACTGTTCGAGCAAAAGGCTTAAGCAGAGACACGCTTCACTCAAAACAGCTTTATTCTTATCAAAAAACCCGTACCACCTCATAAAAGGTGATACGGGTTTTTACATGATTACATCAAGAAGTCGCCTTAACCGGTAGCCAGCCCGGGGTATGCACAAGGGCACCCCATAGCGGGTCCGGAATCACTAGCTCTTCCTGTGCAGTAGGGTCCAGCTCTGTAGCTATCTCAGAAGCCCGGCCTTCAGCCACTTTCTCTACCCAGTCCGGATCGATCAGCAGTGGGCGTCCTAAGGCTACCAGTGCTACACCACTGTTGAAAGCTTTCAGAGCATCATCTGCACTGTAAAGAGAGCCTACCCCGATAACCGGAACGCTTCCGGCCACCCGATCAAGGATCTGCTCCATCCGGGGACGGGGATCCGTGGTGCCGCGGTGGGGAAGAGACCAGAATTCCCGCAGAGACACATGCAGATAATCCAACCCTTGTTCTTTCAGGACATCAATCAATGCGAAGGTCTCCTCCATGGTAATACCTGGAGTTTCAGGTTCCTCTGGCGAGAAACGGTAGCCGATAAGAAACGGAGATTGGGCATGAGCCGCTGCCGCCCCCTTAACCGCCTCAACAACGGCCAGCGGGAAGGCCATGCGTTTCTCCAGGTTCCCGCCCCAGCGGTCTTCGCGGGTATTCGAATGAGGAGAGAAGAACTGCTGAACCAGATACCCATTGGCGCCGTGGATCTCCACGCCGTCGAAACCCGCTTCAATCGCCCGGCGTGTCGCTTCGCCGAAATCAGCGATAATGCCTGTGATCTCTTCCTCTGTTAATGCACGGGGCACCGGTCCTCTGCCGCCGCCCGGCAATTCCGCAGGAACGGCGCTCGCACTGACAGTCTGGCCATCCGGCAGGAGATCAGACGGACATTGGCGGCCTCCGTGGAATATTTGCAGAACGGCCTTTGCCCCTTGGCTCTTAATAGCATCAGATAGTTTGCGCAGGCTGGGTATTAACTCATCCCGGTCCGCACCAAACTCCCCTTTAAATCCTTTTCCGCCACGCGAGACATAGACACAAGCCGTGATCACCATTCCAACACCCCGTGAACGGCGGATATAATATGCAATTTCCTGTTCGGATACAACTCCATCATCCAGCGAGGAGAAGTTAGTCATCGGGGCCATAACTACTCTGTTCTTAAGCGAAACTCCGTTCATAAACTGAAAAGCATCCAATAAAGGTGCGTAACTACTGCTAGACACTATAAATCCCTCCAACCTCAAGATTATTTTAATGCTGTTCTTCCGCAGGCAGTTTGCGCTGAGGATTCAGCCTCTTTTCCGCAGAAACTTATTTTATTGTAGCTAATTACTATTAGTAAATCAAATCAGCCAATAAATCAAGTTCAGCCGGTCCTTTACATAGTTTGCACAACCCTCAGAAATATTGATGCATTTTAATAAAAGCTGTGCTAACATACCCTTTGTTCGGAGTGGATCCGGTATCCTAATGAAGAAGGTGCGCGTTTGAAATCCAAAGAGTTAAATCTTGTACGGCTGACCTGGCCGATTTTCCTGGAGCTGTTCTTATTCATGCTTATGGGCAGTGTAGATACATTTATGATCAGTTCGGTGGCTGATGATGCGGTAGCCGGGGTAGGTGCAGCCAACCAGATCATTGCCATCGCCATTCTGGTATTGAGCGTAATCGGTAACGGCGCCGCCATCGTCGTATCCCAGTATCTAGGCTCTAAGAAACCGCAGGAAGCAGCTCAAGTAATTGGTAACGCTATTACGTTAAATCTGGCGGTAGGTATTATCCTAAGTACAGTTCTGTTCCTGTTCGGCAAACAACTGCTGATTGCGCTTAATGTGAAGAATGATATTCTCGGCTATGCACAGTCCTATATTCAGATTGTCGGGAGCTTTATCTTCTTCCAGGCTTTGCTTAACGCACTGGCTGCTACTATCCGCACGCACGGCTTCACGAAGCAGACGATGGCTGTATCCATGCTGATGAATGTTATTCATGTAGTCGGCAACTATATTCTGATCTTCGGGAATTTCGGCTTCCCGGCACTCGGCGTTCAAGGCGCAGCCATCTCCACAGTCACCAGCAGATTTATTTGTCTGATTCTCCTCTTCCTGTTGCTCTACAGAATTATGGAGGTTCGCGTTGCCTTCCGTTACTATATAAACCTTACTAAAAAGTACGTTCTGCAAATTCTAAAAATCGGTATCCCTTCGGCCTTCGAATCGGTCATCTATCAATGCTGCCAGCTGGTATTTACGATGTATATAACGTACCTGGGCGCGGAAGCTATGGCTACCCGCCAGTATGCACTCAATATCTCCAGCTACATCTTCCTGTTCAGCGTAGCCGTCTCCATGGGAACATCCATCATGGTCGGCCGTCTAGTCGGCGCGGGACGTCCGCAGGAGGCTTACATCCGCGTGTTCTCAAGCGTGAAGTGGGCACTTCTGGCAACAGTGATTATTGATGCCCTAGTCATCATCTTCCGGGTGCCGCTGATGGGTATTTTTACGAATAATGAGAGCATCATTCTGATGGGAGCACATGTCATTCTGCTGAGCTTTTTCCTGGAGACGGGCCGCACCTGCAATTTGGTCATTATCAACTCCCTGCGTGCCTCCGGGGATGCCAAGTTCCCGGTGTATATGGGCCTCATCTCCATGGTCTGCATGAGCCTGCCGCTGGGTTACTTCCTGGTGTTCACGCTGGATTTGGGGCTAGCCGGGGTATGGATTGCCACGGCAACCGATGAATGGACACGGGCGGTTATTATGTACTTCCGCTGGCGGAGCCGGGCCTGGGAGAAACATGCCCTAGTGCGTCTGGATCCGGCAGAGGAGCAGAAAGGTTCCGCTGCCGCCATGGGTTAGTTCATTGTGAGTGTAATTAAAAGGCTGTTCAGAAGTCCAATTGGACTCATGAACAGCCTTTTGTATTTCATCCTTTGACCGAACCGACTAATCATCAGGGGCAGAAGTATTGTAATCAGTTGCCTTGTTCTATCGCTTCTTTATGTTTGACGGCGAATTGCTCCGGTGTAACCGCCTCACCGAAAAGCGCCTGTATCATGTCCAGATGGACTTGGGCCGCGTTCGGCTTCATTTGAATATCCGCGAACAGCGTGATGCTGCTGGCATTGTTCAGTTCATTCAGCAGCTCGATATATAACTGTGGCAGTTGGGACTTCGAGGTATCAACCTTGGTGGCAGGAATAACGCCAGCTGTTGTTACAGAATCCTCACCCCATTTAGCAACGAAATATTCGACAAACACTTTCGCTTCTTCTTTGACCTTTGAATTCTCCGCGACGAAGAGGCCTACGCCCGGTCCACCGACCCAGCTGTTGATATCACCTTTACCGCCTTCGACCGTCGGAAACTTGAAGAATCCGACTTTGTCCTTGAATTTCTGCGGAATGTCCGGGTTGGTGGTGAAGTTCGGAAGCTCCCAGGTACCTGTTAGGTACATGGCCGTTTTTTCACTCGTGAATTCAGATTTGCCTTCATCATTAGACAGTCCGTTGAAACCCCTGTTGAAGGCGTTCATGTCCACGAGGGATTGTATCTCGCCCGCCGCTTGCACGAGAGCGGGATCTTCGAAGGAACCCTCGCCGTCAATGGCTTTTTTCAGTGTGTCGTTGCCAGCAATCCGGTCAGCCAGGTACATATACCACAGTGAGCCGGTCCAGCGGTCTTTGTTGCCAAGGGCAATAGGAGTAACACCCTTCTCAGAAAGTGTTCTCACTACATTCTTGAATTCTTCATATGTGGTTGGCACTTGAAGATTGTACTTTTCAAATATCGCTTTGTTGTAATAGACCGGGGAAATATTGAACTCAATCGGCAGGGCATAAGTTTTACCTTCTAAGGAATAAGCTTCTGTAGTTCCTGCAACGAATTTATCTTTGAGCAGGGCTCCATCCTTTATATCATCAATCGGTGCGAACAATCCGCCCTTCACATAAGGCTCCATAAATCCGGCGGCCCAGGTAATGCCCACATCCGGCAACTCGTTGGAAGCCGATAGCACTTTCAGCTTATTCTTGTACTGCTCGTTCTCCAGTACTTCCTGCTTGATGGTTACATTCGGATGCTCCTGTTGATACTGTTCAATAATCTGGCTAACCAGCTTGTTCTGTTGGGCGGAAACTGCCGCTGGCCACAGGTGCATCATGTTGATGGTGACCTTCTGCTCAGCCGATATATCAGTTGAAGCCTCTCCATTTAATGTGATTGCAGAGTTGGGAGCGTTATTGTTCTTGCCACTGACGCAGCCTGTCAGAAGGAGCATGAACACTAAAGTCAGGAGCAGGCTCTGTCTGATCTTGTTCTTGGACATGAATGATAACCTCCATGGTTGTTGTTACACGGTCATGAAACCGCTATCATAGTTATTCTAGCACCAGGGACTAATGACTATAAGCATAAAATTATTGGGTATAACTCCATTATTATTGGATTTCATCAGAATGTCCTGTCATTTTCTGCCGATACCGGCTGGGACTTAGATCTTCCAAAGACTTGAACACCTTAATAAAATACTTGTCGGTCTGATAGCCTACCCGCTCTGCAACTTCCGCTATAGACAGGCGTGTATGCACCAGCAATTCCTTGGCCCGCTGAATGCGTAGCCGCGACAAATACTCGCTGAACGGCAACCCTACCTGCTCCTTAAAAAGCACGCTGAAATAACTGGCATTCAGATGCAGCCGCTGGGCCATGTCCGCCATGGTTAACGTTTCTTGCAAATGAGAATCTAAATAAGCCAGCGCCACTTTGACCGGCTCCCCGATGGACATATTGCTGCCAGGATCCAGCTCCATCAGCCTCACATCCACCATCTTCTCCATTTTCTCCCGGCGTTGCTGCTCCTCTTCACGCTTCAGCGCCTCCTCAACAACCTCAAGAAGCTCTTTCTTATCAAGCGGCTTCAGCAAATAGTTCACCGCCCCCAGTCGAAGAGCCTGCTGCACATACTGAAATTCAGCATAACCTGAGATAACCACTACAACCGGACGGTGAGTGTGGCCATCCAACGACCGGATTAGATCCAGTCCACTAACTTCCGGCATCCGAACATCGGTAATAAGTAAATGAACAGTCTCCTGTTGCAGCCTTTTCTGAGCTTCCACTCCATTGTCGGAGGTTTCTATCCGGTAACGACCCTCAGCCCATACCTCCAGCGTCTGCCTGATCCCCTGCCGCGTTCTGGGTTCATCATCCACGATCAGTATAGTTTTTGTATTATTCAATCTCATTCGGATAACCCCCGTTATTAGGTATTTCAAAAGAGATCACCGTGCCCTCATAAGGCGTGCTCTCGATATGCAGTCCCTCCAGCTTCAAGCCTTCGCTCTGAAAATAAAGCTTCAAGCGTTTCTGAACATTTACAAGCCCCACACCTGTACCCTTAGCCGATATCGACGGACCACCTTCCAAGGTACCATAAAGAGCGTTAAGCATATTCACATCCATGCCCGGGCCATTGTCCTGAACAGATATACGGGTCCAGCCTTCCTGGACAGAAGGGGTTACCCGAACGGTAATATTCCCAGGTTTGATACTATTTTCAACCCCATGCCTAATCGCATTCTCTACAATTGGTTGAATAAGCAGCTTAGGAACCGGCACTGCAGCCTCTTGCGGAGACATTTCAATCGACCAGGACAGTCTGTGCCCGAACCGCATCTCCATGATCAGCAAGTAACGTTTGACCTGTTCCATTTCATCTCCGATGGTTACCCATTCAGCCTGATGGGGACTAGCAATAATATAACGAAACAGCCTGGACATTGCTACCACCAGTCCAGCAAGCTCTTGTTCACCCTTCTCTTCGAGCGACCAGTTAAATGCCTCAAGGGTGTTGAACAAGAAATGCGGATTGATCTGAGCCTGAAGCGCTTTAAGCTCGGTACGGCTCTGCAGCACCTCTTTCTCATACACCTTCTGGATTAAATCATTCATATTGGTAACCATTGCGTTATACGTATGGTTCAGCTCTCTAAGCTCCATCGTTGATGCTGTGACAGGGTTCGGTGTAAGTACGCCTAACCGCGATTTGCGCATCGCCCGGATCAGATTGATAATAGGCCGGGTAATCATGGTGGAGAGAACAAAGGACATAATAAGAAAGAGTAGCGCTCCGATGGTCCCGGATATCAAAAGGACAGTCTGGAGTACGGATAACCCTTCCGTAACATAGCTTACTGGTGTCAGCACTAGTAGCGTCCAGCCCGTCTTTTCTGATAGCTGTTTGACTGTGACATAATCCTTGTCCATAAAATTGACCGTCTGATCACTGCTGCTCAGAAGCGGAGAGAGATCCACTTCCGGACCGAGGCTTGTACCCAGAACCTCCCCGCTACTGTCGGCGAGTAGAATGGATTCCCCGTTACTCGCACCAACTATCGGATCATTTAGCTGAAAGTAGCTGCGCTGAATCCGCGCGATCAGATAACCGCCCCTGGAGAAATAGCGATCTATCATACTTACCTGACGAATCGCGAGTAAGCTCTGATTATCACCGGGGTCAATACCGATCCAGACCAGCCTCCCTTTCTGCCTATTAGCTTCTTCTATGTAACGGCTGTCGATACGGATGCTCAGATTGCCTTCCCGGATGGGGAACAATAGCTGGTAATCCGCAGTATATAGTTCAAGGGATCCGACACTTGGCATGTACGTCTGATAGCTGGAGACTATTTGTTGCAGGGACTGCCGCTGGTTAAAGCTGACCTTATCCCCGCCCATTTCCTTCAGCAGGAGCTGCTGCACCGTTGAATGATTAGCCACCTGCGCGGTCAGGCTATCAATCTGCCCGATCAGCGCATCCAGCCTTCCGCTTGCCTGTACGGCGGTCTGCTGGATATGTCTCTCCGCATTATTCTTGAGTAGGACGGATACTTTATCGTATACGAATGCGCCGGCGACCCCGATAATGATAAGCATGACAAAAAGGAATCCTATAAAAATCTGATTGCGCAGCGTATTGATTTGTCTGAATTTACTGTACACTCCTGTTCCCTCTTCCATGTTAGCGTTTCCAACTATATTGTCCCCAAACCGGCTTTTTTGTCAATTAGTATTATTATGAAACAACAAAAAAGACCCTCAACAAAGTTAAGGGTCTTAAAAATGTTTAATTACAGTTTTACAACGTTTTCGGCTTGTGGTCCACGGTTGCCTTGAACAACGTTGAACTCAACTTGTTGACCTTCGTCCAAAGTTTTGAAGCCGTCGCCAGTGATTGCGCTGAAGTGTACGAATACGTCGCTTCCGCCTTCAACCTCGATAAAACCGAAACCTTTTTCTGCATTAAACCATTTAACTGTACCTGTTTGCATGATATTACCTCCAAAATAAATTTAACACATGTCCTTTTATTGCTGTAGTGAAAATACGAACAAATAAAAATTCACACATTGTAAAGGGCTCCATTAACACATAAATGATAACCATTTACATTATGTGAATTAACGTTGACTTGATGAATTAAATATAGCACACCCATTTAACAAAAGCAACAAAATATTTAAATTTAAAATTAACGGACTCATCCCCACCTTGTTAGCAGACGATGAGCCCCATAAAATTCTAGTCCACGTATCCCGCCAAGCCTTTATCCATCAGATAATCCATCTCAGCATCCAGGATATTCTCCACGGTCAATTCATCCAGCTTAACGTCACGCTGGCCTGTCACATAGTCCACGAGATCATCGCTGTCGATATCGACTTCTCCCTTAGCATTGGCCTTAGCCTTATTAATAAAGGTCTGCTCATGCTTTAGCACGAGCTGAATCAGCCCTGGATCCACCTTGGTTTTACTTGCGATTACCGAGATCATTTCCTTCTCATTCACTTTTCCGCTCATCTTCGTTCTGTCCTCCTTACATTGTAATGCATCCACATTGTAACATAGATGATTGTTCCACGCAGAGAGCTCGCATATGCCCAAGACTACAACTGCCAACCCGGAATCTTCCGGTGATCACCGTCCATGATCTCCATGGTACTGTTCACTTTCAAATTGCGAGGAGATGAAGCCGTCTCGATATAGCAGGAGTCGATTCCCATTCGTATTGCACCGGCAATATCCGTGCTGAGATCATTGCCCACCATGAGGGCGGAAGTGAAGTCAGCCTTCATGGTCTCTGCCAGATACTGATAGAACAGCGGATCGGGCTTGCATACTCCGGCATCCGAAGAAATAGCGATTCCATCGAACAAATCCAGAATGCCAAGCATCCTTAGCTCTGCCTCAATAAAAGTCCTCTGGCCGTTGGAGAGCAGGTAAACCTTTTTGCCGCCTTCCCGCAACGTCCGGAGGATGTCCTCCACGCCCTCATAGAGTGAAATACGAACCATGGACAACGTCCGCAACCATCTTACTGTCTCTTCAAGCCACTGCCCATCCGGTTCACCGCCAAGACTGAGGGCTACGGCCTGAAAGACCTCCTCCATAACGAAGTCCGGGTACTCATAATCTTTGGACGCTTCCGCAAGCCGGGTATCGCGTTCCTCCAAATATCTGCGCCGTAGTTCCTTAGCGGTGATCGGCATCCCTTGATATCCAAAATGAACAGCCAGTCTCTCCCATACGGCTGGCTGATCCTCGTCCGTCTCAATATCGATCAAGGTTCCATACAGGTCAAATATATAAGTCTGATACATAAAATCCCCCTTTCGCGCTGCCGTGTCGGCCTCTTCTAAGAACCTCGCGCAAGCTGCAAATTCTGAAACATTCGATTAGGCCTGGGCCAGCTTAACAGACCACTCGCCAAGAGTGACCTTATTCTTACCTGTCGTTTTGGAGATATACAGTGCATCATCCGCCAGACCATACAGCTCTTCGAAAGTTACATTGCCACCTTCGGTATACGCTACTCCGACACTTACCGTCAGGTGCACCCGTACTCCGCCGTCCAAAGTAACCACATGTTTGCCCATCGTCTTGCGGAAGGTCTCTGCCTCCATAAGGGCTGCTTCCTCATCACTGGAAAAGAAGCAAATAGCAAATTCCTCGCCGCCCACTCTGCCAGCGATACCGCGATCTTTATACATCCGTTGGACCCTTTCGGAGAATACAACCAGTGCCTGATCGCCCGCTAAATGTCCATATGTGTCATTAATCAATTTGAAATCATCAATATCAATGAGCAACAGAGCCATCCCTGCTCCCCCGTCCAGGCCATGGTTGTGCACGGAACGCATAAAATGCCTGCGGTTGTACAACCCAGTCAAATCATCAATGGTAGCCTGATGGACAAGCTCACGTTCGTACCGCTTCTTAGCGCTGTGGTCACTGATGATAATCAGCATGCCGGTAGAATCTTTTTGATCACGTTCTGTCGGAACCAGTGAAACTCCGTAGCATAGGTTCTCCTGGGTGGAGAGGTCAATTTCGAATTCCCCTTCAGTCTTATGTACATAGTGATGCTTGAGTTCATGATGGCTATTAAGCAACGCATGAATGTCTTGTCCTATCCATGTATGCGGGAAGTGCCCTGTAATATGGGATATCATGGTTTCTCCCGCATCATTGATATCGATAATCCGGTCCTGAATATCCGTTAGAATAATGCCGTTTTTCATATTTTCAAATATTTTGTGTTTAGCCAAGGAAAAAATAGAAATGCGGGGGTCACTGAATAAAGTGAGATAGGCGGCCAGAGTAGCCGGCAACATAGTGATGGCTGTAAAGCCCGTAATTGTTATCTTGAGAACAGGCAGCAGAAAAATAGAAATTACAGGTACCATCAGACCTGACAGCATCAGCAAATGACGTCCCAGATAGTGTCTCGGGGCGCTAAAGAGAGAAGTGGCCAGCAGCACAACCGCATACACACCAAACAGCTGATCATAGGCGATTAGAAGCATGCTTAGCACTGTGGGGTGAACCTCAATTCCACTGATCCCGTGAACCGTATTCATTCCTACCGAACTGCGCATCAAATGGTGATAGGAGTCTGTAAATATCAGGAGTATATCCAGAATGACCGGTATGGAGAAGAGTGCAAGTCTTCGCGATATCCCCCCTGCCGGTTTAGCGACATAATCCTTAATAACCGCATACGTGAACAATGTACTGAAGAACAAAGGAATCTGCTGTATGTTTCTCCACCAAAGCTTGGCCGAGAATCCGGCGGACATAATCTCCGCTGCCGTTGCCATAAAAATCACGCTGACAATGAACATCAGTATCCACAGATAACGCCTTCCCGGCGTCTTGCGGGATTTATGGGAGCCAATGCCCATATAGAGACTGAGCATACTGCCCATTACTAAATAATACGGGTAACCCTGCATCCACGGCATGTCATATATCTCCTATTTTTAGATCACTTTGCCTTATTATATCCTACTATTTCCTACAATTAAATCCTTACTGTAAAATCATTGAACCAAATGTACATACGGCAAAAAAGACACTCCACAGCAGTCTTTGAAGTGCACCCCTTAGAATAGACATTGGAAAAACCCCTGGGTAAATCCGATGTAATTCCAAGGGGTGCATTTTTTATGCC